>QHZC01000639.1:0-436 GCA_003224515.1 Acidobacteriota bacterium | reverse complement strand
GGGCTATTTTCGCCGGTGTTCGGGGCGAGAGCGCCGGTCCATGCCATCTCATTCGAATTGATGTAAATGATTCCGGTCTCTGCGTCCACGGCAGGGCCACCCCACTCGGCGCCACCGTCGAAGCCCGGAAAAATCACCGTGTCTTTTCCGACGCTGAAAGGAACGAACTGGCCTTCGCTGCGGAATTGTTTGAGTTTTTCCAGCGCCCACTGATGCGCTTCCGGCGTACGCACGGTCAGCAGATCTTTCGTGAGAAGCTGGCGCGCAAAGGGCGCGGGACGAGCGGGGAGCGGCTGCTTGGAAGCAGCAACTTCGCCGGGCACGGTGCTCGGAGGATACTTGCGGGACTTGATGGGGAAAAGGGGCTTTCCGTTGGTGCGGTCGAAGAGATAAACGAAACCTTGTTTTGTTGTTTGTGCTACCGCATCGATTTCCT
>QHZC01000129.1:9378-13499 GCA_003224515.1 Acidobacteriota bacterium | reverse complement strand
AGGGGTAACATGAAAATGAAAATCAACATCATGCTGACTGCCGTTTTATTGCTGGCAGGTAGTCTGTTCGCTTTGCGGGCGAAAACGCCGCCCGACAATCCGGAACAACAGATCCGCGAACTCGAAGAAAAGGCAAATGGCGCCTACGCTGCCAATGATCTCCCGTCGTACTTCTCTTATTACGCACCGGATTTCTCCGAGTGGTTACCCGAAGGTCGCACCGATCTGCCCACTTACCAGAAGGACTGGAAACAATTCATTCAGGGTGAGGGACGGGTAGAATCGGCCATCTGCTCGGATTTGCACATCCAGATTGGCCCCAGCGGTGATATCGCCGTCGCCAGATACAGTCTTCACGTGCGCACGCGTAGCACGAAGGGTGCGGTATCGGAAGAAGACAATTTAGGACGTCTTCTTCAGGCGAAGTGGCGTTTGGAAGATCACCTTGCTGCACTATTCTCCAGCTCCAAAAAAGAAAGCGCAGTAGTGTGCAAGATCGCACATACCACGACCAGTTTCTCTTCGGTGGCGTGACTTCAACGATTTTAGATGGTGAGAGGAATGAATCATGGGCAACGAGACCGGTACCTGGGAATGGACCGGGCTATCACGCGTCGCGATTTCATAAACGGCGCGGCGGCGATCGTGGGTGGTACTCTGCTTGCGGGCAGCGCCTCTTCCGGCAGCTATGCCGACACAGAACCACGCAGCCAAACCGATTATGGCCCGCCGCAGTTGACCGGCCTGAGAGGAAGCCATCCAGGCTCATTCGAGACAGCCCACGCTCTGCGCGACGGCACATTCTGGAAAACAGCGAGCACGCCGATCGATACCGGAGGAGTTTACGACCTTGTAGTGGTAGGTGGCGGCATTAGTGGACTTTCTGCGGCCCATTTCTTTCGCGAACATGCGGGAAAATCGGCACGTATCTTGATCCTCGAAAATCACGACGACTTCGGTGGTCATGCTAAACGCAACGAATTTCACCTCGGCGGCAAGCTGCAGCTTTTGAACGGCGGAACGTTTCTAATCGATAGCCCTACTCCCTATAGCCCGGAAGCCGACAGTTTGCTGAAAAAACTCGGAATCGATCCTCCAAAACTTGACGAAACAACGACCGATCGCGAACTCTATCGTTCCCTCGGATTGGAGTCGGCGATTTTCTTTGACAAGGAGACGTTCGGTTCGGTCAAACTTCTCGTTGGAGAGCCCCGCGGTCGTCGGGGTGGTAAGGAAGAGAAGACTCTTCCGTGGAATGGCTTTCTCGCAGGCGCGCCTCTGTCCGAAGCGATCCGGCGCGACATCGTGCGGATTGAAGAATCGAAAGTTGACCACATGCCAGGTCTGTCGTCCGCAGAGAAGAAAGCCCGGCTCGCGAAGATCAGTTACCGCGATTTCCTGCTGAACGTCGTAAAAGCCGATCCCGGGGTGGTCGCGTTTTACCAGACGCGTACCCACGGCATGTGGGGTGTCGGAATCGATGCCGAGCCGGCCCTGGATTGCTGGGCTCTTGGGCTACCGGGATTTCAGGGAATGCACCTCGATCCGGGCGCCGCTCCGAATATGAGCTATTCGGCAGCGGGTTATGCCAACGGAGGTTCGTACAACTACCACTTCCCAGACGGAAACGCTTCCATCGCCCGCCTCCTCGTTCGTGATCTGATACCCGAAGCCGTACCAGGCCACACGGTCGAGGACGTGGTGACCGCCAAGGTGGCATACAATCAACTGGATCATTCGAATTCCCCGATTCGCCTTCGGCTGAATAGCACTGTCGTCGCGGCAAGAAACATCGGCAACCCCGGCTGTTCCACGGAAGTGGAAGTTACCTACGCGCAAGGAAAACAGGTGTGTAAAGTTCGCGCAAAAGCATGCGTATTGGCCTGCTGGAACATGGTGATCCCGTATCTTTGTCCGGAGTTGCCAGAGAAACAGAAAGAAGCCCTGCATTATCTTGTCAAAGTGCCTCTGGTGTATTGCAGTGTGGGTATCCGAAACTGGATCGCATTTCAAAACCTCGGGATACAAAATGTGAGCGCCCCCGGCGCGTATTGGAACTCCGTCGGTTTGAATGCGCCCATCGACATCGGCGACTATCACAGCCCGAAATCACCAAACGAGCCAATTCTATTGCACCTTAGCCGGACGCCCTGCAAGCCTGGGCTCCCGGCCCGGGAACAGCACAAAGCCGGCCGCCTGGAACTCCTGGTGACGTCCTTCGAGGATTTCGAACGCAAGACGCGAGACCAGCTCGCTCGTATTCTTGCCCCGGGAGGTTTTGATCCGGCAAGAGATATTCAAGCGATTACGGTGAACCGCTGGCCGCACGGGTATGGGTATGAGTACAACCCACTCTTTGACCCCGATTGGCCTGCGGCCGAACGCCCGAATGTAATCGGGAGAAAAACGTTCGGCAGAATCGCCATCGCCAATACCGATTCCGGTGCGACCGCCTATACCGACGTGGCCATCGACCAGGCATATCGCGCCGTGCAAGAACTCGTGACTCCGTAACGGATTTCGCAACGGAAATTACACTTTCGAACGAGGTTCCGACATGATGACAAATGTAACTGTGCCCGTAATGAGCGGCGAGGAAATGGTTGCCCTCTCAAAGAAACATACTCTGTATGAGTGGTCCGCACAGTCCAAAGTCGACCCCTTACCGGTGGCAAAGGCCAAGGGAATTTACTTCTGGACACCCGAGGGTAAGCGTTTCGCGTCAACATCGGACACGGCGATCCACGGGTCATCGAAGCGATCCAACAACAAGCCTCCACATTGGCGTACGCCAACCCGTTCATGGCTACGGAACCACGCGCCCGGTTGGGTGCTAAGCTCGCGGAAATTACACCCGGCGACATCGATACGTTCTTTTTTACCAATGGCGGAGCAGAGGCGAATGAGAATGCCGTCAAGATCGCTCGTTTTTTTACCGGACGCCACAAGATTCTGGCGCGCTACCGTTCCTACCACGGTGCCACGGCTGGAAGCATCTCCCTTACAGGGGATCCGAGACGCTGGGCCGCTGAACCCGGCATTCCAGGTGTCATCCGCGTTTTCGATCCGTATCACGGAATTGAACGCGGTTGGGACTCGGTCGAGCAAGCCCTAGCGAACATCGAAGAAGTGATCCAACTCGAAGGACCGCAAACGATCGCCGCTTTTATCTTGGAACCGGTAACGGGCACGAACGGAATCCTCGTGCCCCCGGATGGTTATCTGCCGGGCGTGCGTGAAATCTGCAAAAAGCATGGAATTCTCATGGTTGCGGACGAAGTCATGTCCGGCTTTGGACGCACCGGCGAGTGGTTTGCCGTGGACCACTGGAAGGTAGTGCCTGACCTGATCAGCATGGCAAAGGGGCTCACGAGCAGCTACCTCCCGCTCGGCGCTGTCGGAATGCGCCATCACATCGCGCAGCACTTTCAAGACAAAGTCTTTTACGGAGGGCTCACTTATAACAGTCACCCGATGGGGTGCGCGGCGGCACTGGCAACAATCCGGGTTTATGAAGAAGACCGCCTCCTTGAAAACACCAGAAAAATGGGCGCCGTGATGAAGGGGTTGCTTCGGGATCTGCAGTCGCGCCATCCATCCGTCGGCGCCGTTCGGTCAATTGGTCTATTCGGCATCGTCGAGTTGGTGCGCAATCGTCGCACGCGAGAGCCGATGGCGCCTTTCAACGGCAGCTCCGAAGAGATGACCGCCTTGGGAAGGTTTTTCCGCGAGCAAGGCCTCTACACCTTCGTACGCTGGAATACGTTCTTCACTAATCCGCCCCTGTGTATCACGGAAAAAGAACTCCGCGAGGCTTTCGCAATTATTGATCGCGGCCTGGATGCTACGGACAAGGCCGTCCTGGATTAGGCCTCGTAGCATGCCAGAACATTACGTGGTTCCGACGTTGTCGGTGTTCTCAAGAATCTCTCGAAAGCTTCTTGCACCAGCAATGCTCCATGTGTTGTGGACGCAGCCGGGCCGGTCCGCGCAGAACGATCCAAGGCTCCATGACGGAGAAGCGGATCTTGTTCTCTTGGAGGGCAAGGTCATCACCGTGGACCCGAACGATTCCATTGCGGAAGCCATCGCGGTCAAAGGTCGGCGCATTATCGCCGTGG
>QHZC01000129.1:0-9238 GCA_003224515.1 Acidobacteriota bacterium | reverse complement strand
GAGACCGAGTTCGCGGTTCGCTACAACCCTCCAGGGCAGCGCGAGAAATGGGTCGGAGGAGCACGCTACACGCAGGAGGAGCTCAATGACGGCGTGTTGCGCGCCCACAAAGCACGCTCTTGGCGACAAAGACATGATTCTGGAGGCCTATGAAAGTGTGCAGACTGCCGCGCCCGGCCAAAGAGACATCCGCGTCTTGATGACGGTGATTGACGGAAGGATTGTTTGGCAGAGCGAGATGTAGCGTTCAACCGCCCATTCGGGGGCCGTGGATAAAAAGAGAGGCGTTCTGGCGATCCGAGTCAACACGCGCTTTTGCCTTGACAGTGGAGAGCTGGTTCCCTAATGTTCCTCGGTGGCATATAACCTTACATTGTTATAGTAAGGATTGTACTTTGCCCGTTTCCACTGTAGTTCATTCTTGCTGAGTCTTCGCGCCGAACGAGGTTTCTCATGGCCCTTAGGGATCAGGACAAAGAATTGGGTATGCACAGGCCCATCGGGCGCCGTGACTTTCTCAATGGCGTTGCGATCGCCCTAGGTTCGAGCCTAGCTGGAGGTTTCCTGCCCGACCTCGAATGCGTCGCAGAGGGCGCGGAGCAATTTGCTCAGGACAAACCCGGATACTACCCGCCGATTCTTACGGGCATGCGCGGAAGCCATGACGGATCTTTCGAGGTAGCTCATGCTGCCCGCGATGGTAATTTCAGGAGCAACGCAGGCTCGCTAATCAATACCGGCGAAACCTATGACCTTGTCATCGTGGGCGGAGGGATCAGCGGCCTAGCCGCAGCTTATTTTCACCGCAAACAAGATCCTTCCGCGCGCATCCTGATTCTCGACAACCACGACGATTTTGGTGGTCATGCCAAGCGTAACGAGTTTCGCGTGGGTGGTCGCATGCTGCTTGCCAATGGTGGCACGGTTTCGATCGAATCGCCGTTTCCTTACAGTGCTGAGGCGCGTAGTTTGCTCACGGAACTGGGCATAGAGCCTGCTAAGTTCGAAGAGAAGTTCGACGACGGCAAAGTGTACAAAGGCCTGAAATCGGCTTACTTTTTCGACAAGGAAACATTCGGGACGGACCGTCTTGTCATTGGGGGCCCCGCTCCGCGCGGCAGGGAAGGCGCGGTTTCTTGGTCCGAATTTCTTGCAAAAACTCCCCTGAGTGAAACCGTTCAGAAAGACATCGTCCGCCTGCAGGAGGCGAAGGCGGACTACCTACCCGGGCTTTCTTCCGACGAAAAAAAGGACAAGCTGTCCCGAATGAGCTACAAGGATTTTCTCTTGAAGCTGGTCAAAGTCGATCCTGGGGTCATTCCGTTCTATCAAACCCGGACGCACGGGCTGTTTGGAGTCGGGATCGACGGAGTTTCGGCGCTCGATTGTTGGGGCCTTCGTTTTCCCGGTTTCCAGGGAATGAATATTGCGCCGGGTCCTTACCGTCGCATGGGTTTCACCGCGATGGGGGAAGCTACCCCGGAAAAGGAGCCTTATCACTTCCATTTTCCGGACGGGAATGCCTCGATCGCGCGCGCGCTCATTCGAAAGCTCATCCCTGACGTAGCACCAGGGCACACCGCCGAAGATATCGTTACCGCGGAGTTCGACTACAGCAGACTGGACCGGAACAACTCTGCCATACGAATTCGGTTGAGCAGCACGGCAGTGCGAGTGCGTCATGCCGGAGATCCGGCCTCGGCCAAGGAAGTGGAAATCAGTTATGCGCGCGAGAAAAGGACTTATAACGTCCGCGCCAAGGGCACCGTGCTGGCTTGCTGGAATATGATGATCCCATACCTTTGCGCGGAATTGCCAGACATACAGAAGCAAGCGCTGCGGTATGGCGCAAAGGTTCCCTTTGTGTATAGCGTAGTCGCCGTCAAGAATTGGAAAGCATTTCACACCTTGGGAATTCAACGCGTTTCCTCTCCGGGGATGTATCACACGGGAGTCGGGCTGGATCAGCCGGTCAGCATCGGTGATTACAAATGTTCCCAGACACCTGATGAACCCATCCTGATACGCATGACGCGCACGCCCTGCATGCCCGGACTCCCGGAGCGCGATCAACATCGGGCAGGCCGTGGAGAGTTGCTGTCGACATCGTTCCAAACCTTTGAACGGAACATCCGCGATCAGTTGTCGCGCATATTGTCAGCCGGAGGTTTCGATCCCGCCAGGGATATCGAGGCGATCACCGTCAATCGGTGGCCGCACGGCTATGCCTACGAGTACAACCCGCTTTGGGATCCCGATTGGCCTGATGGACTGAGACCCTGTGACATTGCGAGGAAACGCTTCGGGCGGATCGCCATAGCCAACTCCGACGCTGCTGCCGCTGCGTACACGGACCAGGCGATAGACCAGGCCTACCGAGCCGTTCGGGAACTCGCGTGATCTCGTCGTCGCTGCGGTTTCGCTTGACAGGCGAGGGCGACTTCTCTAAGGTTGCAAAACTATAGTAAGGTTGCGGCAGGTTGTGCAAGCGATCGTCGAGGAATCGCT
This sequence comes from Acidobacteriota bacterium, assembly GCA_003224515.1. Classification (GTDB taxonomy): domain Bacteria; phylum Acidobacteriota; class Terriglobia; order Acidiferrales; family UBA7541; genus Acidiferrum. The sequence goes on along the minus strand of QHZC01000129.1, from coordinate 6,730 downwards.
CAGGGGTGAGGCGGTTTCCATGAAACGCACTCTGTTTCTCGATAGGCACCTACTAGGTTTCTGGGCGGCACAAGGTGTCGTTGGGTCGTCTCGTTCTTCATTCATTCAATTCATAAAAGTAAGCGTCTTTGATTTGCGGTCGCGGATTGCATCGCAAGGCAATGACCTCAAGTCGTTTTGCTATGAAATGGGGAGGGCACATCATGATCGGTAAAGCACGTGTTGTGATTCTTGAATGTCGCGGTTGGCGATACTTCCTGGTGGCTTTGGTCGGATTTCTGATTATCTGTAATTCTACGATCCCACAAACCGCCACGGGCCGAATCATTGGAACGGTAACCGATGCGCAAGGTGCGGCTATCGCTAGTGCCAAGGTTACGGTCACCAATACCGGCACAAACGCGCGTTCGGACACGGTCACCAATGGCGACGGCTTCTACCAGGTCCTGCAGCTCCCGATCGGCACATACACGGTTACCGCAGAACGCGAGGGTTTTTCCAAAGTGCTGACGGCAGCGGAACCCCTGGACATCAATCAATCGCTAAGAATCGATGTGCACATGAAGGTTGGTTCTTTGGTGGACGTAGTGAAGGTTGAGGCGCAGGCGGCACAGGTGGAAACCGTTAACGCCACGCTCGGCGGGACGGTCACCGGTGCACCAATCCAGAATCTGCCTCTCAACGGCCGAAATACCTTGGATCTGGCCTTGACTCAGCCCGGTGTGGTTCCGATTGCCGACGACCTGGGAACTTACGGCACAAGCAACGGGGGATCGAACGGCTTCGGTGGTATCAGCGTGGCGGGGGGACGCGGAGACGCGGTCACGTATCTGCTCGACGGCGGCCTAAACAATCGAGTGACCAGCAACCAGGTTGTTTTTAATCCGAATCCCGAGGCCGTGGAAGAGTTCCGCCTCATGGAAAATAACTACACCGCCGAATACGGCCGCAACGGAGGTGGCACGATCAGCGTGGTGCTCAAGTCGGGCACAAATTCCCCGCATGGAAGCCTGTATGATTACCTACGCAACGACGCGTTAAATGCTAGCGATTTCTTCGACAATGCGCAGGGTAACCCCCGCCCTGTCCTGAAGCGCAATCAGTTTGGGGGCACCATCGGCGGTCCGATTACTGTGCCCAAGTTGATTGATGGCAAAGACCGCTTCTTCTTTTTCTTTGGCTACCAGGGGCAGCGCCAGACGGCTACTGAGAATCAGGGGTTCGTCACCACGTACACGCCGACGCAGTTGGCGGGAGACTTCTCAGGTGATCCTGGCGTTATTTCGTTTCTTCAGAGCCACACCCATTACCAGGCGGATCATGCCAAGGCCGCTCAGGGGATTATCGACCCCGCGAAGATCAACCCGGTTGCGCAGGCCTACATTGCAGCCGGCCTAATCCCAACGTCCCCTAGTGGCCAAATATTTCCCCAAGGGTCGCGAAAAGACGATGTAAATCAATATGTCGGTAAGTTCGATTTTTATGCGACGCGGAACGACCGCATCTCGTTGTCTGTCGGCTATAACAAAGAGCCCATCCTTGAGCCGTTTTTTGGAGCAAACGTCCCTGGTTTTAGCTCGGCCGCAACTACGTGGGACTATTTTGCCAATATCGGCTACACGAAAACCCTTTCGCCGACCACGCTGAACGAGTTCCACGCGACCGGCCAGCGCTGGTACCAGACTACCGTTCCCGCCACGCACCCACCCGCGGTCGCGGATTTGGGCATCAACATACAATCAGACGATCCCTTTGGCCCCGCACAATTGTTTTTCGCCAGCGGCATGGTCGTTGGCTTTGATCCAAACGTCCATTGGAAGGCTGACAATACTTATGCTCTTACGGATACGCTGACCTGGAATCGCGGGCGCCACACCTGGAAGTTTGGTGGCCGCTTTGCGATTATGCAGGAGAATTCTGTCTATGCCTACCAAACCAACGGGGGCTTCGATTTCGCTGGACCGGACGGTATCGGGTCCGGAAATGACCTGGCCGACTTTTTGTTCGGTGCTGCGGACGAATACTTTCAATTCTCCAAAGCCCCGAGTAATGAACACCAAAAGCAATACGCAGCGTTTGCTCAAGACGAGTGGAAAGTAACGCCGCGCCTCACACTGACGCTCGGACTCCGCTATGAGTACACCACCCCGGAAACCGATACGCGAGGATTCAGTTTCAGCATTATCCCGGGTCTGCAGTCGACACGGTTCGTGAATGCGCCACCCGGGCTCGTATTCCCGGGGGATAAAGGAGCCCCCCGCGTCGGCTTTGCTTGGGATCCCTTTGGGAACGGAAAGACCAGCCTCCGTGGCGGCTTTGGTATGTTTTACGACACGCTGAACGGCTGGATGTCGGATTGGGCGACCGACGAGCCTCCCTTCGCGGGCGGCGCGGACATCTTCCCTGACTCCAGCATGGTCCCGGCGAACGTGGCAAGCACCATTCTGTCGCACCCGTACGAGACCGTCGGCGTGGCCGATCCTTGTCCTTCACAAATACCCCCGCCCACAAACGTTGACTTTGTCAGTGCGGGATTCCTCCCGGGTTCAGGGCCGTCAAATAACTTCGTTGACGTCCACCTAAAGACCCCATATGTTTATCAATACAATCTCAGTGTCGAGCGGCAGGTGGGCACCGGCCTGATGGCCGAAATCGGCTACGCGGGAAGTTCCTCTCACAAACTGCTTACGTGGGTCGACCAAAATCCAATGCTTTTGGGTACCAGCACTCGAGTATTAGATGTGAACCTGGCCGATCCTACCACCTACGGATACATGCCCACTTTTGCTGGTCTGAACAACGCAAACTACAATGGACTGCTGGCAAGCCTTACAAAGAGAGAGACCGATGTGCGTTACCTCGGCCAAGTCTTCTTCACTCTCGGATATACCTGGTCACATAACCTGGACAATGGATCGGGCTTCAACTCACGCATGTCGTACATTCCTTTCTACAATCATCGTCAATTGTACGGCAACTCCGACTTCGATGTCCGCCAGCGCTTGACCTTCAGCGGTGGTTGGGAACTACCGTTCGCCCGCCTCTGGTCCGGCGGGCCCAAGCGGCTGACAACCGGTTGGAGCCTGTATCCCATCGTTTTCGCACAGTCCGGCATTCCGCTTGACTTCAGGGCCGGAACCCGCCAGCGTTCAGACTCGCCAGGCCCGTCGGGTGCTGGTGATGGAGAAATAGTGAGAGTTGACCAAATCACCAGTTCGGTATCCACACTTGATCCTCATCAAGTCCGAATGTTTACTGTTAATAAGGGTGGTGTCCCTGCGACGACAACCGGGAACTTCTGGTTCGATCCCAACGCGTTTCAGCCGGATCCCTGCATTGCTTTAGGCACATGTCCGTTAGGGTTCTATGGAACTTACCAGAGAAACTCATTCCGTGGGCCGAGGCGAGTCAATATGGACTTGGCGCTGGAGAAAGCAACTAGCCTTATCGGCGAACGGACAAAACTTATCTTTCGCATCGAGGCCTTCAATCTCTTCAACCATACCGAGTTCCGGCCGCCAGCGGATACCCGTTTTACTGCTGGAACGTTCGGTCAGATCTCAGGAACATACGACCCCAGAATCCTTCAGTTGGCGCTGAAGCTGACGTTCTAGCTTCCATCGCGGTACGAGGCCGGACCGTTCACCCCCGTCCGCCTACGTCTTTTTCTCCTAGGGTCAGATTGGGCCACTGCACTTGAAGGAAGGGAATGCCATGAGTAACCGCGACGGCGACAAGAAAATAGGACGCCCGATCGACCGTCGAGACTTCTTGAACGGCGTGGCGTTGGCGATTGGCAGTTCGCTCTTTCCGTTTGAAAAGTTGCTAGGACAAGACTCCGGGCCCGATCCTTCGGCTCAGGAATATTTTCTCTCTAGGGGCATAACCCAGCAGGATCCTCGTTACTACCCACCACAACTGACGGGAATGCGCGGCAGTCACCCCGGCTCGTTCGAGGCAGCTCATGGCTTGCGGGATGGAAACGCGCCGCAGGATGCGACGGACACGAAAGAGCACTACGACCTGATTGTCGTCGGTGGGGGTATCAGCGGGCTGGCGGCGGCATATTTCTACAGGCAATCCGCAGGACCAACAGCAAAGATTCTAATCCTCGACAATCATGATGACTTTGGAGGGCACGCTAAGCGCAATGAATTTCGCGCCGGGAGCCGCCTGCTGCTTGGATACGGAGGCACGCAATCCATCGAAGCGCCCGGCCACTACAGCAGGGAATCCATCGGACTATTGAAGGATCTTGGAATTGAAGTTCAGCGCTTTTACAAGTACTACGACCAGAAACTCTATGCATCGATGCAACTGAAGTCGGGAACGTTCTTTGACAAGGAAACCTTCGGAGAGGACAAGTTGCTCCCGGGACTCGAGCAAATGCCGATCGCCGAACAGGCGCGGAAGGATCTGACCGTCCTGAACGAAGGGTTCATCGACTACCTGCCGGATCTCACACCCGAACAGAAGCGGGTGAAGCTGGCGACAACTAGCTACAAGGACTTCCTTCTGCAAATCGCCAAAGTGCACGCTGATGTCGTGAAGCTCTACCAAACTTTGCCCCACGACTTGTTTTGCGTGGGTGTTGATGCAGTATCCGCGGAAACGTGCCGCGGCATGGGGTATCCGGGCTTCAAGGGAATGACCATCGCCTCTCGACATCACCGTGAGGAAGCTGAAGGAGAAGGCGGAGAGGAACCCTACATTTTCCATTTCCCTGATGGGAACGCGTCTATTGCGCGGCTATTGGTGCGATCGCTCGTTCCCGGCTCCGCTCCAGGCAGCAGTATGGAAGACATCGTCACTGCAAAGATGAACTACGCAAAACTCGACCACGCTTCCTCCCCGGTTCGTATTCGCCTGAATAGCACGGCCGTCAACGTGAAAAATGTCGGTGAACCTGTCAACGGGCAAGAAGTGGAGGTGAACTACTTACTCGGAGGAAAGTTATACAAGGTGCGCGGTGCTTCCAGCATTCTTGCCTGTTACAACTGCATCGTCCCCTACCTCTGCCCGGAGATATCTCAGAACCAGAAAGAAGCACTTGCCTACGCCGTCAAACAGCCGCTCGTCTATGTCAACGTACAGGTCCGCAACTGGAAAGCGTTTCAAAAACTGGGGGTCAGTGGAATCTACGCGCCGGGCAGTTACTTCAGTTCAACGACCCTCGATTTTCCCGTTTCCATGGGAAGTTACAAATTTCCATCTTCACCGGAAGAGCCTTGCGTACTGCACCTTCTTCGCACACCGTGCAAACCAGGATTGACTGCCAAAGAACAATTCAAGGCGGGGCGCTACGAACTTCTTAGTACGTCGTTCGAAACCTTTGAGCGGAAAATTCGTGAGCAGTTGGGCCGCATGCTTGCCGGTGGAGGATTTGATTCCGCCCGCGACATTCAAGCCATCACTGTGAACCGCTGGCCGCACGGCTATGCCTACGAATACAACCCATTGTTCGAGCCGCAGGACCGGCCCGCTTCGGAGCGCCCCTGCGTCCTAGGCCGCAAACCATTCGGCAGGATCAGCATCGCAAATTCGGACTCCGACGGTCACGCTTACACAAATACCGCAATTGACCAAGCGTATCGCGCCGTACAGGAAATCATCTCTACCAACAAGGCGTTTTCCAAAAGTGCCTGAGAGGAGCCTATGAGCGAAGAGAAGCGCGAACAGGAACTGGGAATCGTTTCTTTTTTAACGCCCTGGGCTGGCAAGCCTGATTCTGGTCGGTGACAAAGAATGGGAAATGGCATAGCGGGGGCGAATCTAAGTGACATTGGTCTCAAGCGTAGCCTGCGATTGTGGGACTTGATCCTGTATGGCGTAATTGTCATACAGCCGACCGCACCTATGCCCTTGTTCGGAGTTCTCAGCAATCGAGCGCACGGCCATGCCGTGACTGCGATTTTGCTTGCCATGATCGCGATGCTGTTTACGGCGATCAGTTACGGCCGTATGGCGCGAGCTTATCCGAGCGCGGGCTCGGCATTCACTTATGTCGGCCAAGAGATAAATCCCGCGCTCGGTTATGTCACTGGCTGGAGCATGGCCATGGACTACATGCTGAATCCGGTGATCTGCATCATCTGGTGCAGTAAGGCGGCCATGAATTTCGCGCCCGGTAGCCATTATTGGATTTGGGTGGTCTTCTTCTTCGCGCTGTTCACAGGTTTGAACCTGCGCGGCATTAAAACCTCGGCCCGCGTCAACGAGGGTTTAGCCGCCGGCATGAGTATCGTGATCGGCATTTTTTTTGTGGCAGCTGCCCGCTACATCTGGGGCAGTTCGCATGATGGTCCGGTCTTTTTCTTCCGACCTTTCTATGATCCGCAAACTTTTAGGCTCGGCCCGGTGCTCGGCGGAACGTCGCTCGCCGTGCTTACGTATATCGGCTTTGACGGCATCTCGACTCTTTCCGAGGAGGTCGAGAACCCACGCCGAAATGTTCTGCTCGCCACTGTCCTGACCTGTTTGGTAATCGGAATTTTGTCGGCTATGGAGGTGTATGTTGCACAGCTGGTCTGGCCTATCTCACAACCATTTCCCGATGTGGACACGGCGTTTGTGCATGTGGCTGGCCGGGTCGCTGGTTCCTGGTTTTTCTTGACGATGAACTTAACGCTGCTCGTTGCGAGTGTTGGTTCCGGGATGGGAGCCCAATTGGGGGCAGCTCGATTGCTTTATGGCATGGGACGAAGCAACGCGTTGCCTCGGTCATTCTTTG
>QHZC01000637.1 GCA_003224515.1 Acidobacteriota bacterium | reverse complement strand
ACGACCCAGCGTTCTCTGTGCCGCAAACACCCGGCGGATTTGCCATAAACGGCAAAGTCCACCAACCCTACACAGAGCAGTTCTCCATCGCTGTAAGTCATGAACTGCCGCGCGGCATCGTACTGGACGTTTCCTACGCGCACATTCTCGGCTTACATGGGTGGATGACGCGCGAGCTCAACCCGCAGGGCACCAGGACGGACAGCACCGTCGTACCTCCGCGCTTCCCGGGTCTGGGCTTGTTCTCCAGTTTCGAGACTCTCAATCTGGCCCATTACAACGCCCTGCTTATCAGCGCCAGGAAGGACCTTGCCAACCGCGTTCAGTTCCAGGCGTCCTACACGTTGTCGAAGGCCGTGAGCCTTTCCGACGACATCTTCGAGCCGGGCGTGCCGCAGAACAGCGACAACCTCGCTGCAGACAAGGGACCCACGCTCCGCGACGCGCGCCATCGCTTTGTGCTGAGCGGCATCGTCCAGTTGCCCCTGGGTTTCGAAACCTCGACAATCGCTGCGCTGCAGAGTGGTCGGCCCTACAACATCACTACCGGCACGGACGACAACGGCGACGGCCACCTGAAGGATCGACCCGCTGGCGTGGGGCGCAATTCGGGACGCGCGGCCCCGACTTATATTTGGGATCTCCGGGTAGCGCGACCGATCCGCATCCGTGAGCAAGCGCGGATTATCCCTACCCTGGATATCTTTAACGTCGTCAACCATCCAAACTTCGATGCAGAGTCTTATATCGGAGCGTTGAGCGCGGGCCCGGCATTCGGTAAACCGACGGACATCATCTCGCCACCGCGGCAGCTCCAGCTTGGAGTGAAGTTTGTTTTCTGACCGCACTCTGGCCGGCGAAGCAGCTCAAGCGTGGACGCCGGGGGCCGACTACGAAGGCCCATGCATATCTCTGGAGGAGGAATGATGCGGAACGTCTCGTTTCTCGGCTTCGGTGCATTCTTTATTCTGGGAGGTGTGACGGCCCAGCGCAGAGCAAGAGTGCCGAGCCGCGCGTGGTGCGCTGCCACAATACAATGGCCTCGATGTGCAGGTGGACAGCAAGCAAGGCGTGTCGCCTTTGCCCCGGCTGTGGCGCGCTAAACACGACCTTTTACACACCCATTCTGAATCCGCCGCTGCCCGAAAGGATCTGATTCTATCCAGTAGATACCGTGCACGCGAAGCGCCTACAAACTAATTCTAAACTAATTCGCTCGACCTTGAAAAACGATTGGCTGCTGTGGGCGCTCTTCACGGCGCTGGCGGTCACGACCGCTTGGAGGGAATCCGAAATCGTTTGGCTCTTCCTGCTCTGCGGGTTCGTTTCGATGTTCATCAAGGCACCGCCGCGTTTGAAGGTTTCACACCGCGCAGCCCCCGCTTTCGTTGGACTAGAGAAGCTGTTCACAGGTGCGGTGGGAACAGCCACAGCGGCTACGGTAGGCACTCTCTTTCTATTTTTTCTGAAGGCCGGTGCTTTCGTTTTCGGGAGCGGTCTGGCGATTGTGCCGTTTCTCTACGGCGGGATCGTAGGCAATTCCTTGATGCCGTTACAGCAGCGATGATCACGCCGGGGCCAATTGTCCGGATTCATCGGGTATTTGGTGGCGGGACTGATTGGATCATTGCTGGCCGGACTCGCTGTTTGTTCCTCCGTATCTGATCGTGATCGCTGCTTTTCAAAAGATAGAGATTGGCAAGTCCGGCTATGGGCGTCTTAACCAGTCTTAACTTCGACCACGCGGCCGATGACCACCCGCGTTGAATATGGACTTCAAGGCCTTTTCTCACTGGACTAAGAACCCAACCTGGCCAAGATCGTTTTCCCAATGTCCGTCTATTCGCGATATAAATATTAACCGCGCCATGCACAAAAATCCCCGACATCGTGTACGAAGCCGTCGCAGGGGATCACCCCGGGTGCGAGTGGGCTGGATTCTATTCGCTGCTTTCATTATTTTGCAGCTTGCCACGAAGCATGCACTCAGTGAACAGACGATCTCTGCAACAAGCAAGCCTCCAGTGATCGCGGACTTCATAGATATCGCTTCGACAGCTGGTCTTTCTGCGAGCAATGTATTTGGAGGAAAAGAGAGCAGCACATACATCCTCGAGAGCACTGGCACCGGAGCAGCCATCTTCGATTACGATAACGATGGCTGGCCGGACATATTGCTCGTGAATGGCACCAGGCTCGATGGTTTTGACGCAAAGAGTGCGCCCACCAGTCATCTCTATCGTAACAATCACGATGGAACATTCACCGATGTTACAGAGAAAGCTGGTCTTGTCGCCAGCGGCTGGGGTCAAGGCGTGTGTGTCGGCGACTACGACAACGACGGCTGGGACGACGTTTACGTCACGTACTACGGGAAAAACCGGCTCTACCACAACCGCCACGGCACTTTCGAAGAGGTGGCGGACGCAGCAGGCGTCGCCGGTGATGGAAAGACTTGGGGAAGCGGCTGCGCCTT
>QHZC01000636.1 GCA_003224515.1 Acidobacteriota bacterium | reverse complement strand
CAATTGCCGAGGCACTGGTGCCCCGGTGAGAGACGTAGAAGAGCCACTGCCATTGCGGCCTTCCCAACAATGCCGCAGGAAATCTCGCAAAGCTATGGGGCCTCATACTATCCAGCGGAGAGGAAGAGAACAGGTAATCTGCTGACGGCGACCTCACTGTAGCCAATTCAGAGTCACTGTCGATCAGGCAGACGCTTTAGATGAGAGCGGGAAATCCTGTATTGCTGTTTTATTCACCGACACCTCAACCTACCACTCATCAATGCATAAAGACCCAAAAAGCCGCATCCTCGTGCGGCTTTTGCTCACCCCAAGCACGCAGAATTCGAGACCCACACCTCCTGAAAAACTCGCGACCCAAGGACGCAGAATCCGCGACCCGCATTTGACACCTTGGCGCGGCTTCCAGCTTATCGAGGACCCACTCCATGACGCGGTAGGTATACAAAAAACGTCCACGCGGCCAGGCCGTAAGATGGCGAGCGCCGCGAACAGGGCACGTATCCCATGTCCTGATGAGAACGACCTCCAAGAGGACAATCGCCGCCACCGGGATTATGAAGGTGAGGGCGAGGCCGACTGTCACATACGCCTCTGCAATACCAGCGGCCAGAATCGCTGCGGGCTAGACCCTACGGGCAGCCGCCGCGCGTAGCCCGCAACTAAATCTCAAATGGGAAAAAAGCCCCGCGACCGGGGCTTTTCCCACTCTGAAAGATATCGTTCATCTGAACTGACTGAAAGTCTTAAGCAATTTCATCATGGCTTCGTAGTCCAACCGGTTTCCATCGAAGTCACACCGATAAAGACCCTGGAGGTTGGACGGAAGCAGCACGCCCTTCTCCACCAGCAAGATGACTTTCTTCCCATAAAGAGCCATCGCAGCGCCAATCTCAATAAGCACATTGTCATTGATCTTGGTGTGCTTATTACCATCGCGATCAAGATATTCCCCTTCTGAGCCGACATGAATCACCCCAGCGGCGCAAGACCGCATGTCCTCAAATACTTTTTCCGGAACTGGAATCGCTGTTGCTTCGCGCTCAACAGACACAATCGGATCGAAGTTACCAAATGCAAGAAGTTCCTTGATCTGAGTAACAATAGCCTTCTGCTTACCGTGAGAAATGAAGACACGGTTGCTCTTTGGGTCGAACGTTGGAGCCTGCACCGCAGGCGGAGCTGACGCGGTCGATGGCGGCATAGATGGCTTCAGTGTCTGCCTCTCCGCGGGAGTTTCTGCCGTCGCCATACTCTCATCATCAGCCTCATGCTCTGGAAGCGCTGGAGTGGCCGTGGGAGCGGGAACGCCAGGTGAATCTAGGTTCACGAATGGACCGGTTGGAGTATCCCGGATGATGCCCGCGTATCTGCCATTCGCCTTCACGATCTCCAACGCAGATAGGATTCGATCTGACGGAATACCGAGAGATTTCAAAACGTTACCGGCGATGGTGTCGTTTGGGAACTTCGCCCGACGATAACGCTCAAAGAATTCCTTTGATATGCGAGGCTTCATTATCGCCTCGCGTCGCGCGGCGAGATCATCGCCCTCGTGTTCCGGCGCTACCAGCTTGCCACCGAGCGGCGTCAATTTAATCTTGTTTGCGTTCACACCACCATCCGTCAAGCCATATGCGATCGAACTACCTGTCAGGTTCGGCCAACCGCTACTCGTCGGGCTGATGCCGATCGCAAGAGCGATGTCCGGCGGTGATCCCTCCGTTCCGGCAAAATTGTCGACTAGTGCGGAAGCGATCTTCTGCGCCTGCTGCAGGGTTGACTGGGGAAAGTCCGCCTGTTTGAAGTATGTGCGCTTCTCCACGGGCGCCTTCGCGGTCGGAGGACGAGTGTCGGGTGTCTTTTTAGCAGCCATTAACCCTCCTCCAGTCAGCGCTTACTCATGTGAACTCGTACAAACCGGCCCAACGCCGGCTACAGCAATATTGTAAGCTTTATTCAATTACCGAAAATAGCGTCCAATACCATCGCCGAAATTTCTGCACCTCTCACGTGGCACGCACGTGTCATTTTTCCTGTCATTTTCCTGTTGACACTCCCTACCTTCGGGCGCACACTCTGCCCTAATCGCCTCTCCGAAGAGCAGTTCTCCCCAACCGGAGTGCACACCCCCTGAGGCGTCGGTTTATTCACCCTGGGTCTGGCAACAAAGATACAAAACTGAATTTCTCGCTTCGCGAGTCTCTGGAGGTACGCATGCGCATGCTTGCCCCTGTGCTTTTCTCGGTGTGTTTATTCGCGACGTCGGCTTTGACGGCTGCCGGTCAGACTGTCACGCAGACCGTCCAAGCGACCGATGTGCCAAGGGCCATTCCAGACGTGGGGCAAATAACGTCAGCCGTAACTTTTCCAGTCAGGGGGACAATTGTCAGTATGGAGCTCTTTTTCCAGTTCACGCACCAATGCGAGCGCGATCTCATCATGGATCTCATTGCTCCCGATGGCCATGATGTTCAAGTTATGAACAGGGGTTTACAGAGATGCAGCGGAGTTTTGCAGACGTTCACTTCAGACAACACACTGATCGGGGGCCCATGGCTTTTTCGGCGGACTACAGGCAGGCGGAGTATGGAAGCTCGTTGTCAAAGATGACGGTATCGGATTCACCGGCACTCTTGATTCTTGGAGGCTTACGATTAGTGTACAAGGCACCAGTCCGCTTCCCGACCTCTCCATCACCAACATCAGGCCGGTGCAGGTCGTATTCGATTCAGACGCGAACGGAGACGGAATCACTGACTTGGTCCTCGGCAAGGCAACTGCGTTTGAAGTCACTGCTCATGTGAACAATCCGGGTAGCCTACCGGCCCAGGTACCAGTTGAACTCACTTTTGAAGGAGCGAGCTACCGACAGAATATTCAAATAACGGCATCCGGAACGTTCGACACAAAGTTGGTCTTTAACCCTTCCCCGCCAATCCGTCCGACGTCATCTGGCATCACGCACGTTCTCGCAACGATAGACCCTGACAATATTGTGGTCGAATCGGACGAAACGAATAATCGGAATTCAAAGACAGTCGACGTAAAGAGCACGGTCCCTTTTCGCCTTGCCTATGTTCCTTTAAGTAATCCCATTGCTGACGCTGCATTCCTCCAAGATGCCGCCCTGGCTCGGCAAAAAAGCGACGAATTTCTCCTTACAACATACCCATTAGCAGATTCCCAGTTCTCAAGCTTTCTGACAACTCCAGTTCCCGCCGATCCAAGCGGCGCATCATGCATTTCGTTGGACTGCCCTCCAACGCTCGGAGAACTTGCTGCGGTGGCCCGAAATGCGACGACTACAATCAATGATTTCTTGACTCTGAGATTAGTAGGTTTCCTTCATGGAGCCGACCGAGTTGTAGGAATTGTACCCAAAAACTACTTCAGTCTTCATGGTCTCTGCGGATACACGGGACTAACCATGAAAACGGTTGGGTCGTCAATCGCCGCCGAAGGTTTCTGGACCGCCGTAGCCCACGAGATAGGTCACACCTACGGTCTTCCCCTCGTAGGCTTGCGGGATATTGGGTCGCAAAATCCAAGCCCATAGATCCGCTTGCAAACGGCTGCGATCCAGCCAACGGCGTAGACCTCAACTGTATAAGATGCTTCATGGGAACGGCAGCAGAAGCAAATGGCGTTGACCCGCGTAATGGTCGATGGATTGAGCTCCCAGATTTCGACCATCTCTTCCAGCAGCTTCTGGTCAACAAGACGGACCCTTTTGTGCTCCTTGTAACCGGTACCCTTAGCCAAGATAATCGCCTTTCGTTAGGACAGTGGGCCTTTGGTGCCGGCGTTGCAGACGACGTGGCCGATAGCGATGTTGTCGTCGATATGCTAGATATCAACGGGCAAAAGCTCGCACAAATCCCCATACCAATATCGTTTACCTGGTTTCTGGAGGGTTTTGGAGCAGTGGATACGCAATCGACAATCTTCGCCCGTCAGATTTCCTTGCTGCCGGGAGCTGTCCGCCTGCAATTCACTCGAGGCAATACTGTTCTTCTCACCCAGAATCTGATAACGAAATTGGTGAGTGACGCAATCAATTTAGTTCCAGATGTTGGATTCGTAGGCCCTGCGCTGCAGCGAAGGATGGCTCTGCAAAATATGATTGGAGCGATGGATTCGATGATGGCGGCGCAGAATTTTATGGGAGCAAGGCAAAAGCTATCGACGAGCTTCACGAACGCCGTCGCAAACTGGCTTTTGGACGATTACCCGCTGAACAACGCGACAGGTATTTCGAAGAAACAGGTTATGAGTCTAATAGGTGCAATGGCAAATCAGATTGGAAGTCCTTAGCTGGGCCGACTTGACACTACTAGCCTAATCCTTAGACTTAAGTAATAGATTTAGTTAGGGACAACAACGATTTTGCGGTATATGTGGCACCGTCTATCTGCATTGTCTAAGGTATTTCTATTGTCCTATTCGGGATTTATTTTGCTGGCTCTCATCAGCACACTTGCACGCTTCTCCCGATATGAGAAGGCAGCGGACCAATTACTCTTTTCCTACGGATATGGAGTTCTAGACTGGAGCACACGTTTGGGCATTGTTTTCTTTTCAGCAGGCTATATCAAAGATTATCAGTGGCGCCATCGGACTTGCACTCGTGATGTTTGTAGTCCTATACATAGATATAGTATTCACGCCTCTCATTCCTCCACCTCAATAGAAGCCTAGCCCCTTCCCAATCCCCTTGGCCGGGTTTACTGGGGTCCGTAGAACGCTTGCGGACCACTCACAGCCCACCGAGGAGGCACACACCTTTGATAACGCTCCGTGGTCAACTACGCTACGGTTGGCTCGGCAAAGCCGATCCTAAGCGCGAACCCGCTAGCTTCGTTCTTTTTGTCCCCAACAAACCCGACCTGAAAATTGTGGCCCAGGA
>QHZC01000635.1 GCA_003224515.1 Acidobacteriota bacterium | reverse complement strand
GCCTGCCCTTACGGCAATCTCCAGGTTCTCTAAAGCCTGCCGGGTCTGAGCCCCCAGATCGGTGGGATCAGTGATCTGTTGCGCCGCATTCCAGCCCACCTGACCGGACACGTAAACCGTAGTTTTTCCTGCCGCGGCGACTCCCTGAGAGAAACCATATTGCTGACTTGGGAAGAGAGCGCAGGGATTCAGATATGTATTTGACATAGTTGCTCCCAAAGGAAGTAGGAAAGCCGCATGATGGCACGTCGCGGCTCGTTTCGGAACCTCATTATATTTACTGGCGGGCCGTAATAAGAGAGCAGTGCTCGTTGTTTTCGCAGAGCCCGCGCTCCACTCGGACGTGTCGGCAAAGCCAGACATGTGGTTCACCCGGTCACCTTTGAGATTCTTCCCGATTCACGAGCCAGGCGGAAGTTATCGGTTCGTCGGTCGGATTAGTACCGACGCCCTAGCAGTGACCGTTGCGTGCTGGCGAGAAGGCTTCTCGGTACTGATCCGCACGATGCCCATCTGGATTACTTCCGGATCGCCCCAAAACGTCGCCGTCGCTTTCCACAGCCCCGTTTCTGAACTGCCTGCCGGTACTCCAACACGAAAATCCATCCTTATTTGCAATCTCTGCAGCCAAGTAAGGACGCCAAGTTCCGCACTGCACTTGCACTCACCGATCCGCCATTCAAGAAAGGCCACACTGGACCGCCAGTTAAGCGGGCGCAACATGTCGCAGTCAAGTTGGGACGTTTTCGAGAGGAGAAAGTGATCGCGAAATTAAAGTAAGCGCTAGGCAATCAGAATGTAGCTCTGCCCTCAATTACCCGGATATATCGATTGACGGGCAAGTTAGTCAGTTTGTCAGCAGACTTGCTCGGCGCGGGCCAATGAATTTCTAATTCATCCACCACCGTCGCCCTACCGAGACCGAGAATCTCTCGGGGATCATGCGAAGAGAGATAACTGCCACCACTGTTCTTCAGGCGCTGGCGCAATTTGCCCCCCGCTTTCCAAAGAATGCGCGCGCCGATAGCATCGCGATTGCATGTCGCGCCTTCTAGCCTGAGACCCAGCCAATTGTTACCTTTAGCTGCGTTGTTTTTCAACAGCACGGGAGCGCCACCGTTGACCGCAATGAGCACATCTAGCGCGCCATCGTTGTCGAAATCACCCACGGCTAGGCCTCGCGCAGCAAAATACCTCTCAAATGCCGGACCCGCGCTTTCGCTTACGTCATGAAGCTTGCGGTCCTCACCCTGATGGAACAAAAGCAATGGCTCTTTGTATTTCACTTGCATCGAATAGTTATCGATCATGTCGTCTGGATGGCCATTGGCGAGGAAGAGGTCGACAGCGCCATCGTTGTCGTAATCGAAATATTTCAATCCCCAGCCGCTCAGCAATCTTGTAGCTCGGGCTACACCATGCCCTTGAGCAGCATCGCGAAAAGTTTCATCTTTATTGTTCTCGTAAACCGAAAACATCTCGTGGTCAACGTTGGCGACAAACAGATCCTGCCATCCGTTTCCGTTGAGATCGGCAGCATCCACTCCCATTCCTGAACGAGGCCGCCCGCTCTCGCTGAATCCAACATTCGCCTGCAACGCGATTTCCTCCCAATTCCAGCGACCGTTGGAGCCCGGGCCACGATTCACAAAGAGAAAGTTCTGCACGGTGTCATTGGCGACAAAGAGATCCATCCGATCGTCGTTATTTATGTCGGTGGCGACTACACCCAGGCCCTTTCCCAAAGCTTTGGCGATGGCAGTCCCTTTGCTCACTTCAGTGAAAGTACCGTCGCCATTGTTGTGATAGAGGAGACTTGCGGTGGGCTTGAAAACACGCGGCACGCAATAATAGTTTCTACCTATTTGATTATTGCCGCATTCTAGTTTGCGCACGCCCGAGTAATCCACAAAGCTGCAGACAAACAGATCCAGTCTGCCGTCGTTATCATAGTCGAACCAAACGGCGCTGGTAGTCCAGCCTGGAGCGGCCAGGGCGGCTTTTTCCGTTACGTCCGTGAACGTCCCATCATGGTTGTTCTTGTAGAGGATGGATTTTCCGTAGGCAGTGACGAAAATATCAGACCACCCGTCGTTGTCATAATCGCCGACGGCGACTCCCATTCCGAAAGAGCCGCCGGTTATGCCAGCTTTCTCGGTGACGTCGGTAAATGTTCCATCCCGATTGTTCTTGTACAGCGCATTGCGGACAGGGCTTGAGGGTTTCCAAAAATCACTAGGGCCGCTGTTTACCAGAAAAATATCCATCCACCCGTCATTGTCGAAGTCCAGAAAAGCGCACCCAGGACCTAGCGCCTCTGGCAGGTAGCGACTGGGGGACATCGCGTTTTCGTGCACCCACGCAATGCCGCTCGCAGATGGTGGGACTTCAACAAACAAGGGCTGTAGCTGGCCTGACGCGCTTTGCCCTCCCAGCGACTGGGCTGCGCCAAACGATGAGGCCAGCCATAGCCATTCTCTTCTATTGAATTTCATTTAGACTTTGCCTGGAATCGCGGGTGCTGCAAACTATTGTGCCTTAGCTCCAGGCTGCTTGGCTTGCGCTTCCGCCGTCAGTTTCTGGACAATCTCCCACTCTCTCTTGCCGTCGGCTGGCCGTTTCAGCCGATAGTAAACAAGCGATAAGGAAACATGGGCCTCGGTAAACTGTGGCGATTCTCTCACGAGGGTTTCGAGCATCTGCCGCGCCTCGTCGGGCTTGCCTTCGTCCAGAGCTATGAGCGCCAGTTGATACCGGACCCCGGGGTCTCCCGGTCTGGTTGCGCCCAGTTGCAAGTTCGAGTCAAAATTGAACGGATCCACCGCCAGTTCGGCCTTGAATTCTTTCGAAGATTGATCGGAATCTCCCGTGAGCACCAGCGCCTTGGCGTACAGGACGTGCACTTCGGCGAGATTCGGGTTCAGCGCCACAGCTTTGGCAAATTCGTCTCGTGCGCCTGCAAAATCGGCAACATTCATTTTGGCGCTGCCCAGCATCAGGTGCGCCTCGGCCGAGTCGCCATTGCGCAGAATTCGGTCTACCAGGACCTGTCCCTTCTCGACTTGATTGTCACGAATCCACGCCGTTCCCAGCATGTAGGCGATGGCTGGATCATCAGGATGCTTCCGCTCCTCCGGCTCCAGGACGCGAATGACGTCTTTCTCTCGTCTCATTCGCAAATAGCAGTCTCCCAGCAACAACGCGGCCTGCTCGTTCTCCGAGTCCTCGGCGCGGACTCTGGCCAATTCCCGCGCAGCGTCCGCGATCCGACCCATTTTGTAATACACCAAGGCGAGGTTCAGTCTCGCTGCCGCCAGAGCAGGGGACTCCCTCAGGGCAGTTTTATATTCAGGGACAGCCTCTTCAAACCGGCCCAGCCCGGCTAAAGCGGCTCCCAGGTTGGAATGGATAGCAGTGGCCTCAGGGTGCAGTTTCAGGAATTGCTTGTACTCAGCAACCGCGCCCTCGAGATCGCCAGCTTGCTGCTTCTGAATTGCGTCCTGAACCAGTTCCTGGGGGGTCTGCGCCTGTGCGATCGCGCCAATGCTGAGAATCAAGACGAGGGTGAATTTCCACATACCGGCAAGTGCATCCCGATTCAGTATACAAGAAAAAAATGGGATGGCCGAAGCCATCCCATTTTAGTTTGAAAGGCTTTGGTTTTGTCTAGAAGTAGAGCTTCACGGCAAATTCCATGACGCGAGCTCCCTGCTTGTCCGTCGCCTTACCGAAGTTCGAATTGGTTTGGGTAATTGCTCCCGTGGCGTCCTGCTGGAACTGGAGTGTCAGGTTATTGCCGTTAGGGAACGACCACAAAGGATGATTCAAGAAATTATAGGCTTGTACGCGGAACTGAAGTTTCTTCGATTCCGTGATGGAAAAGTTCTTGAACACCGCTAAGTCGGAGTTGAAGTACTTGGGTCCGTAGGCCACTGGGAGCAGAGTCGGCCCATTCTTGCCAACGGTCGTGGGCGCAGCGAAACAGTTCGGATTGATGTACTCACCTGAGGTCAAGCCAGACTCCGGGTTGCAGGTCAAGATCGGGTTCAACTGGACGGCATTTGTCCCCAGAATGGATTGATTGTTAATCTGAATGCCATTCGGGTTTGCCGTGCTCTTCGAGCCCGGAATGATAGCACCGTTTAAATTCATGCTGTAATTGGTGCTGGCATTGTAGCCGCCGCCGTAAGTAATATTGGCGCCGCTCTCCAGCTGGGTAATGCCAGAGATTTGCCAGCCACTCGTAGCGCCCGCCAGCGCACCATGGGCATGCAGTGGATTGCCGACATCAATCGAATAGGCAATGTTGAAGAGCTGCCTGCGGTCCGTCGGCTGGACGCCGTAGTTACTTCTAAGATTGAAGGGGTTGATGGAGGCCGACCCGTTCGGTTGACCATTGGCATTCGAGCTGACGATGCCCAAGGCTTTCTGCAGTGTGTAGTTTGCTTGAATGGTGTAGTGGCCAGCATGCCGACCCCAGGTCACCTGCATCGAGTTATAGTTTCCATAGAGATTGTTGGTGGCCTGGTTCAGATCGCCATAGCCATTTCCCGTCACCGGATCATTCAATGGGCGGTAAAACTTAGGATCAGCGTTAGCCGGGTTAGAAGCGCTCAGCGTCGCCCCAAGAGGGACCAGGTTGAGATTGCTTCCGAAACCGCCGCTGCTTGCCAGGTCCCTGCTTCGGTTCCCTACATAGGCAACTTCCACAAAGCTTTGCCACGGCGCTCGCTGCGTGATGGTGAAGCTGTAGCTATCGGCATACGGCTGCCGGTCGTCCTTGGAATCAACTGCCGAGGGAGAAGCAGGTGAGGCGGCGACGTTGACGCAAGAGAGATACGATGCGAACAGATGCGAACCCCCGGACGGATTGTTGGGACAACCGGTCCCTCCAACCCAAGTCGTAGGCGAAATGTTGGCGGTCGCTACGCCCGCGGAAGCGTCCAACCCGTTTGTGAACTGGCCGGAGTGGAAGTAGAAGCGTCCCCATCCTCCACGGAGAACGGTTTTGCCAGTTCCGCGAAGATCATAAGCAGCACCGAATCGGGGCTGATAAAACAACGCTCTCGTCGGGAATCCCCCCAGCGGAACCGAGCTAGCTTTGGAGTGCCACTCGAATCCGCAGAACGTAGGCGTTGCTGCGCAGCTTGGCTGGTATTTCGACTGATCGAAGATCGAGTAGCCGAAGTTCTTGCCGTCAACCCACGGAGTAAAATGGGTGAAACGCATGCCAAATTCGAGGGTCAGCTTCTTTGTGGCCTTCCACGAATCCTGGAGAAAGAACTCTGTTGTTTTGTAGTTGATATCATTGATGCGGTTGAAGTTTGTTTCGTTGTAACTGTTTAGGTTGCCGGTCAACAGGTCGGCATACTCATTGCCGTAGGTGAAAGGACTGTTGCGAGAGACCAGCGCTTCCCCATTTGTAAAGTTGCTGGCCGGTTGAGCGTTCCGAATCGACTCAAAGAAGAAGCCTGCCTTCAGAGTATGATTCCTGAGTACTTTGCTAATCGTGTCGCTGACGCTGGGCATGTACTTGTCGGCGTAAAGACCGGAGCCAGATCCGCCAGCCTCGAACCCCCCAGGGTTGAAAATAAGGGCGGCTTCGCTGGGGCCAAAGTTGCCGAACGACGGAATCTGCTTTACGCTGTTCTTGAACAAGCCAGCATATCCATAACCCACCGTGGCGCGGTCCACCTTCGAGGGATCCGCAAACACATTGGGAAATCCGACAAAGGTGTACGCGATGACGGTTTCATTCGTCAGTGTCGGGCTGAATACATGCGTAATCGTTCCGGTCCAGGAGTCCGACTTATTCTTGCCTTGGATCGCCGTCGGATAAGGGACTTGGTCGCCATTGCGCCACCAGAGACCAACCGGAAACTGTTGGAGTTCGCGCTGGTAGTTGTAGTGGACAAAAACCTTGGTATTGTCGCTGATATCCCAATCCCCCCGTATTGCCCATTGCCTGTTGTTCTGGCTGAAGATTTCGGCTTGGACGTAGTTGTAGCCTCCGGTCGTGTTCGGATCAGCGTTAGCGGCGGGAAACAACTTCATCAGAGCCTGCATGTTAGGGTCAATACACCCCGTTTGACCATTGGTAGTACACGCGGGAATCTGTCCACCGGGGAAAGTCGTTGTGCTGACCTGGCCT
>QHZC01000634.1 GCA_003224515.1 Acidobacteriota bacterium | reverse complement strand
ACGGGCGATTGAAAAAGCGGACAGGTTTTGGTTCGCACCCTGGGGGGTGAAAACCCAAGCCAGATGCGGCCGGGACGCAGTTCGTGCACGGCGATTTCTCGCCGGAGTCGCGAGGGATGCGAGCGGCATTCAGACGGGCGATTGAAAAAGCGGACAGGTTTTGGTTCGCACCCTGGGGGGTGAAAACCCAAGCCAGATGCGGCCGGGACGTGAGCTCTGCGAGTACCTTCCGCCGTCACGTAGAGCTGCTTAAGCCTGAGGATACAGCTACAATGCAAAAGGAGATGGCATGGTCTGCTTCACCATTCAGGTGATCTTGGGCAGCTTTCCGAGGGGGGGTATGTCAGGAGCTCTGAATATAGTATGCTGCGCCGAACTTGCGGAAGAACCGAATAAGCATCAAGGAGGGGGTCCATGTGTTGGAAATGGAGCGGTCTAATCGCCTGTGCTCTTGTCTCTAGCTCTGTATTCGCACAATCCCAGGAGCTCAACGAGAAGTCTAATAATCTGACAGTCGATGTGGCGCGGATGGCTCGAATTGGCCGGGCATACTCACCCAGTTTCTCGCCGGATGGCAAGCATGTCGCTTTTGTTTCGGACTTGAACGGCATTCCACAGATTTGGATCGTGCCGAATGATGGCGGCTACCCCCAGTTGGTCACGAACGGCAATGATCCCGTCAGCACGGTCCAGTGGTCGCCCACGGACGGCAATTCGCTGGGGTTTTTGCTAGCTCCAGGCGGAGGCATGAATGGGCAAGTCTTCGTTGTTCGTCCCGACGGCACTGGCTTGCGTCGACTGACGGCTGGTGGCAAAGAAAATAACAGTTTGGCTGGCTGGACGCATGACGGCCGTTTGTTGATGGTCGGCTCGAACATCCGAGATGCTGCCGCTATCGATCCGTATCTAGTCGATCCGGCGGGCGGGAAGATGGACCTTTTAAAGGCAGGCCAAGTCATCAATGGTCTCGAAGATGTCAGCCGAGACGGAAGGTATGCGCTGATCTATCGATTGATCAGTCGCGGGAATAACAATCTCTACTTGTTAGATCTCACCACGCGTAAGGAAGTGTTGCTTACGCCGCACGAAGGACCAGGACAGTTCCACGGGAAGATCGCGCCTGACGGCCGGACTGTCTATCTGCTTTCGAACAAGGACAGAGACCTGACTGCCTTCGCCCGCGTTCGCTTTGATGAAAACAACAGGCCGGGCACAATCGAGGTCGTGGCCGAGCGTAAGGATGCGGAACTTGACGATTTTCTCGTGAATGAACGGGGGACACTGGTGGTTTTGGTCTGGAATGTCAGCGGGAAGAGCGAATTGGCGCTCGCTGAACTGCCCTCTGGCAGGCTCACGCGGGGGCCGGACCTCCCGGCGGAAATACTCGGAGGGCTTACATTTTCTCCTGATGGCAAGCAGTTGGCGATGGCAATAGCGGGTGCGCGTACTCCAGCAGATGTTTGGGCGATGGACGTGGCAACAAACAAGCTGCGTCGAATCACGTTCAGCCCCCACGCGGGTGTGGAACTCAGTCATCTTGTACGGCCAGAACTCGTGAAGCTCAAAGCGCAGGATGGCCTGGAACTCAGTGGATGGCTGTATCGGCCGAAGGGGCAAGAGAAGCCGGGGCCATACGTGATCAGTTTCCATGGTGGACCGGAAGGACAGGAACGGCCTGCGTTTCGCAGCGATTATCAGGCGTTGCTTTCGCAGGGCATTGGTGTGTTCGCTCCAAACGTCCGTGGTTCGAGTGGATTCGGCAAGACTTTTGTGAATCTCGATAATGGCGCACTGCGAGTGAACGGCGTGAAGGACATTAAGTCGTGTGTAGATTACCTCATCGGGAATGGCATCGCTGATCCGAAGAGGATAGGCATCATGGGCGGCAGCTATGGCGGTTACATGACGATGGCGGGCGTGACCGAGTTTCCAGACTTGTTCGCAGCGGGCGTTGATCTATATGGAGTAGTTAACTTTGCAACATTCTTTCAGCACACGGAGCCGTGGATGGCGGCAATCTCTACTGTCGAATACGGCGACCCCGTCAAAGATGCCGACGTGCTCAAGAGCCTATCGCCGATCTACAAGCTGGACCGCATCAAAGCCGCCATTATGGTTCAGCACGGCGCGAACGACACTAATGTCCCGGTCATCGAGGCGGAACAGATCGTCAACAACCTAAAGGAACGCGGTGTCCCCGTCGAATTCATCCTTTTCTCCGACGAAGGCCACGGTTTCCGCAAGACACAAAATCGCATAAAGTCTACGGTTGCCATGGTTGAATTCTTTTCCAAATACCTGAAACCGGGCGAAGCCACGGAAGCGAAGTAGGGCCGTGGGGAAGCCCCTGGGGAAGCCCCTGGGGAAGCCCCCCCGCGCTGCGCCGGAAACGGACCTCGTGATTGTCATTCATTGCGGACGGATGACGGCGGGGGAAGCTCGGATCGAATTCCAGCGTCTTCCGGTACAGTTCAATGGCCCCGTCGATCGCCTCGAAGCATAAAGCTGCCATGCGAAGTCTGAGTTGAACAAAGGGGAAACCGGATCGAGGTCCAGAGCGCGTTGCGTTT
The DNA here is from genome assembly GCA_003224515.1 of Acidobacteriota bacterium. GTDB lineage: Bacteria > Acidobacteriota > Terriglobia > Acidiferrales > UBA7541 > Acidiferrum. The sequence continues at coordinate 2,313 of QHZC01000634.1, read as the reverse complement.
CTGCAATGCTTTCGTTCGACCGTCCGAGAGCCGAAAGATAGTTTGCATACTCAAGATGGGCGAGGGGAGAATTTGGATTTAGCGCAATGGCTCTCTCAAAGTGCTTTCCGGCAGTCACCCAATCCCAATCGTAATAGAGGCTGACCCATCCCATTGAGACATGGGTCTCGGCCAGGCCGTCATCGAGCTCCAGCGCCTTTCGGGCAGCGGCTTTCGCTTTCGGCATCGCCTCCTGGGGAGGAAGCTCACTGAAATAAACGTAGGTGCCCGCCAATCCCGCGTAGGCCTGCGGATAGAACGGGTCCTTGTCAATGGCTTGCTGGAAGTATTCGCGTGCCTTCATCGTTGCCTCCGGGGTTGATTTGTCGAAGTAATAGAGACCCTTATGGTAAAGCTGATAGGCTTCGGCATATTCATGCGCAGTGTAGCGGTTTGTCAGCCGCTGCTGCTCGTCACCGGTCAGGTTAGGTCGCCGCTTTCCCGTATAGACTGGATACAGGTCAAACCTCACGAGTTCATGGCTTTCGTTGAAAACGAAGACGAGGTGAATAGATTCTTTCTGCAGCAACCCGATCCAGGTATTTCGCTTGATGGCTTCTATGACGCTTTGATTCCCACCGAGTTGCGTGAATTCGGGCTTACTCAGTCTTGTGTGTTCTAGATGCTGGACTTCGAGAAAACTCATCACTTGGCCAGATGACGCGCCGTTCTTCAGGTTCTGGGAGACAAGACTCTGAAGCGCCTCAATCCGTGTTCTCCGTATCCCGAAGAAAGCCAAGAAGGCCAGCGCGAGCAGGCAAGACAAAAAAATGACGAGTATGGCCCGCTTTTTCATCATGACAGGGTTATTCTAACCGGTTCTCTGGATATTACGCATTTGACAGGCGCGGGCTAAACGGCCTTTGCGAATTTTCCTCCGCAATCCAAACGCACTCATATCCTGCCTTGTGTAGATCCTTGCGCCAAATGAGCTCAGTTTACATCCCTGGCTCGAGTTACTGATTTCTTGAGCGAGGAATTCGCATCCCTTTCACCTCGAAACTGTACATAGAAATACAGCCGGATTCGATTCTCTCCTTGCAATAGGTCCAGCGACCCTACTCCGGCGGCCGCACTTTGCAACCATGACCGCGATTTGGCCGGTATTCGCGTCGCTGCGAGCAGAGGTAGATCCAGCGATTTAACCGCCCGTTCCGAGTATTCCTCTTTTGGAGCAGGTTTGCTCGCGGCCCCACGTCGGCTATGCAACCAGGCATCAATCTCGTGTTTGAATGCGTACACCGAGCTTGCCTTCGCGTGAATGTGTCTGTGGACGGGCAAGCCTTCACGCTTCTCCCAGCGCTGAGCAGTGCGCACCTCTCGACCCAGATAAACCGCGATTTCCTTCCAGGAGTCCAGACGGTCTCTGTCTGGATCGAGCACCGATCGAGCAACCGTCTTCATTTGTTTGTTATCCATGGTTGACATTTATATCGAAGCCTTCCTTGGTGCAGCCGGCCGATTTTCGAAACATCGTCTTCTGTGGTGCTTGCTCTCTTCCGGTACATTTCACGCTATTGTGCATATTCAAAACGTGCGGCGGTGGCTCGGACGGGTCATCCGAGTCCAATAATTAAGAGCGTCGGAAGCCCTGCCATTCTTCGCGAAAGTGCAAATGTGCACGTACCGCTCGTTCGCCCAGAGAGCCGCACCGCAAATCTCCGGCCCATTGAACCGAACATCTTTTCCGATTCCCAAGGCCTGCTCCGTGAAACTCCGGGCTGCGCCGATTTGGGTTACAAGCGCGGACACCGCTTCGACGCTCGCGGCTTCGTTCGCGGCCGGGGTTCCGTCCAAGACATCCAGAGCATAGCTCCGGACTAGTTTTTGGAAGAATCTGCGCATTACTTCCGGGTGATCGAAGATTTCCAGCCCAAGAATTCGTCCGCCGATCGCGAACGCTACTCCACACTGACCCTCCCGCCAGGTGAAAGCGCGAGCGAATTCCTCCACCGAGCTGGCGTGGCGCTCATAGATGGCGGACATGGCGCCGGTTGGCGACGACGCCATGAGGCGCGTCGCTTTGGCGGCGATGTCTCTCCAGACCGCCCCCTGGTCAGACTTGTGTGTGCCACTTGAACGCATGGACGCCGTGACATGCGTTACTCGTTCTCCGCGCCCCAACGAATACATGATGTGATCGGCCACCTTCAGATCCGTAGACTCCATCTTCCAGCGCCCTGCCTCTACACAAGAGACGGGGATCACCGTTGTGTGCTTCGCTGGCACGAGGATCGTCAGGTTTAGAACGCGGTTCTGCTGCGCCCCCACCAG
>QHZC01000633.1 GCA_003224515.1 Acidobacteriota bacterium | reverse complement strand
GGGATCGGGAAAAAGAATTGCGCGTCATCACAGACAAGGTCCTCGAACCCGCACCGGGATCGTTGCGCGCAAAGCTCGAAGAGTTGAGGGAATTTGCGGTCTCACGACTGTCAAAAATCCGGGAGCTACTCGCGCGCCCTGAAAACATCCAGGAGGCGCATGAGGCGCTTGCCGAGCGCATTGGCCAACTGACCCTAGAAGCATCGAACGAGAACGGAAAAAAGACGTATCTCGCTCATGGCAAAGTAGATTTCTTTGGTGAAAGAAGAGTTGGCGCATTCCGATGGTGCCGGGGGCCAGAATTGAACGTAACAACCTCTGCATCGACTTTCGGTTGGATTTAGCAGCATGAGCAATCATCTTTTTTTGCCTATGTGGAGGGAAGGGAAACCAGGATGCCCAATACCATCCCAAGTTTTGGACGTGAGTTTCGATTCCCCACCGCCCCTACCAATCTAACAGACTGAAAAGGCATGCACTTGCTCAAGTCCATTTTCCCGTGTACCGCTCGCGTACCCTCCCATCAGCCGACACACATTGCAATCACCTCAAAGTGCGTCTGCCAAAGCGTATATGTCCGATTTGCGCATTGGGTCCATTAGCTGGTGGGGAAGTCCCGTCACCAACTGTTGTTCGGTAGGCTCGACAGTTTCCGATGGCTGGTGCGCACGGCGTTCTAAATGGAAAAGTTTTGCGGTAGATTTTGTCGTACCGTATCCAAATGAGCATAAGCGACCTGACGGCAAAACAGTTGTTCTCTGTCCCCTGTCCTACGTGCGGTGTTGCTGCTAGGGAGTTCTGTTTGCTGCATTCAGGTGGCCCGCGCTCAGAACCACACGTAGACCGGAAGCTTTCCGCGAATGAGGCGATTGAGAAGAAAAGAATTCCCCGTGGTCCTGGACGTCAATAAATCTCATTCCGACCAACAATCCGTGATATGTAGTAGTAAGCTGTGTCACCAACAGTAATCTGGAAGTATGCCGCTTTCCGATAAGCGCGAAAAGTTGGTGTTTATTCGTGCAGGACAACACGCAGGAGGGAATTGTTGACGTGGATCTCGCCGTCGTATTGGATGAAGCCCAATTTCTTGAATTTGTTCATGAACAAATTAACGCGTGAGCGCGTTGTGCCGATCATTTCCGCCAGCATTTGTTGCGATACTTTTGGAAGGATTCTCTGCGGCTGGTCTTTCTTGCCGTACCTGGCTAGTAAGAGAAGCTTGCGAGCCAGGCGTTTTTCGGTGGAGTTGAAAAGTTGGTCGATCAAATCATCTTCCACTCGGATGTTTCTGGAAAGCATGTAAGCGATGAATCGGTCGGACTTGTCGATAACGAGCACAGTGCTGTGTGCTGTGCTGGTAGCCGAGCCCATACGAACCGCCTGACCTGCAAGACATCCCTCGCCAAAAAAAGCGCCTGGCTTGAGAACGGCCACCACGGCCTCTTTGCCGGTCGCATTGACGACCGAAAGCTTCACGCCGCCCTGTTGAATGTACATTACGTGCTTAGCGGCGTCGACTTGCGCGAAAATAGCGGTTTTTTTTGGGAATTCGACAACTTTTCTCGCCACGCCGGCCGAGTCGAGAAAGGCTTGGGCATCGAAAGCGCGTTTATGCATGGATTTTCTTTTGGATTTACTGCTGCTTGAACTCGCGATTACTTGCATAACACCACCGCTCAAGAGCAAGTCTATCACGAAGTTCAAAGTAATAGACCCTCGTAAATGTGTCGTATTAAGTACTGCGGCAGTACTCGGTGTGCTGTTACGGACAGAACTAAATCACCCTCAGAGATAGTCTTTTACGAGTTAAGCACGACGAGGTCCGGACGGTTTTGCAAGCGGAGAGAACTGGCTCTGAGGCCTCATGAAAGGCACAATGACCACATCTATTCTGTCCCCAAAAATACTTCTGACTCAAAACGATCCGGCTGGCGCCGATAAGATTCGAGTAGCGCTCGCCGCGACAGGCAGCGGTTCGTTCGACGTAGAATGGGTTCGGCAACTTTCCCAGGGTCTTGCGCGCCTGAGCAAAGGAGGAATTGACGCTGTCTTACTCGAGCTGTCCCTGCCCGATAGTCACGGTATCGAGACATTCGACAAGCTGTTCAGCGCCGCGCCCGGAGTCCCGATTTTGGTCCTCGATAATGGTAACGAAGCCCTCGCGAAAGAGGCTGTCGGGCACGGTGCGCAGGATTATCTCCTGGCGGGTCACCTCGATAGCTATTCGCTGCCACGCGCGCTGCGCAACGCGATCGAACGCAAGGCTGTCGAGGATGCCCTATACGTAGAAAAAGAACGCGCGGTGGTCACCCTCAACTCGATTGGCGACGCCGTTCTCTGTACCGATATTTCCGGCAATATCACCTATCTCAATCTCGTTGCGGAGACCATGACCGGTTGGTGCCGCGAAGAAGCCATTGGCAAACCCCTCGCCGAAGTCTTCCGAATTATTGACGGCACGACGCGCAAGACCGCGCGAGACCCCATGGAGCTGGCCGTAGAGCAAAATAGGACGGTGGGACTAACTGTGAATTGCGCCCTCATCCGCCGCGACGGATTTGAATCCGCCATTGAAGATTCGGCCGCGCCGATCCACGATCGGGCCGGCCGTGTCATCGGAGCGGTGATTGTTTTCCATGATGTAAGCGCGGCGCGGGCCATGTCGGTCCAAATGACGCACTCCGCGCAGCACGATCCTGTTACGAATCTGCCCAATCGCCTATTGCTCACCGACCGGATCACTCAGGCGATTGCCTGGTCTCGCCGCCAGAACAGACCGATTGCCGTGATCTTTCTGGATTTGGATCATTTCAAATACATCAACGATTCGCTGGGACATGCCGTCGGCGACAAGCTTCTTCAGTCCGTTTCAAGACGATTGCTGGCCAATGTACGCGGTTCCGACACGGTCAGCCGCCTGGGCGGAGA
>QHZC01000632.1 GCA_003224515.1 Acidobacteriota bacterium | reverse complement strand
GCGGACGTTCTTGCAACTTTCGAGCACCGATGGCCCCTCTTGACATGGTGCTTGTGGTGGAGTATGAGAGCGCTCATTCCTCTGACCCACAGGCCAAGGGGGCAAATATGAAGGCATCGTCACTTGCTAGCCAGGCTTTGAAGTTGGCCTTTGCTTTGGTCGTATTCACCGGCGCTCCCGCGTTACTCGCTCAAGTTGATCGGGGCAGTATTGTAGGCGTAGTGAGCGATCCCAGTGGCGCGAATGTCGCCGGGGCAGACGTAACCATAAGAAATCTGGCTACCGATCTATCCATTAAGGTCACAACTGACAGTTCCGGAGCATATGCAGCTAACTTGTTGCGCATTGGCACGTACTCTGTAACCGTGGAAAAGCAGGGTTTCAAAAGAGCGGTGAAACCGAACGTGGAAGTGGACGTCAACGAGGTGGTGCGGGTGGATCTCCGCCTGCAGATAGGCGCCGTGAACGAATTAGTGGAAGTGACCGGAGTCGTACCTTTACTGCAAACGGAGACCTCCTCACTAGGAACAATAGAAACCGAGAAGCGGATTGCTGACCTGCCACTAAACGGGCGCAACTTCATTCAGCTTGCTTATCTGGGGCCAGGCGCCAATAGCGGCATGGCTGGGTCTAACGTTTCAGGCGGAGTTTTTGAGAACGAGAGGGCCAACGAAGCGCTTTCGGTAAATGGGCTGCGCGTCTCGAACAACAACTTTCTCTTGAACGGCGTCGACAACAACGAGTTCGGCCTCGGTGGAGTCGTCGTCCTTCCGCCGCCGGATGCCATTCAGGAATTCCGCACCGAAGAAAACTCCATGAGCGCAGAATTCGGCCGCGGAGGTGCGGCGGTGAACGTGGTGGTCAAGTCCGGCACCAATCGGATCCACGGTGGCGTATTTGAATTTATCCGCAACGACGTACTGGACGCGAGAAACTACTTCGCATCGCCTTCGACCCCAAAACCGGCGTTTAAGAGAAATCAATTTGGTGCTTTTCTCGGGGGCCCCATCAAGAAAGACAAGACATTCATTTTCGGCGACTATCAGGGGAGCAGGGTGCGCGAGGCCCTAAGCTACGTATCCAGCGTGCCCAATGGTGCGGAGCGCACTGGCGATTTTAGCGACCGGTTGACAGGAATTACGTTTTCGCCGTGCTCCAATCCCACACCAAGTGAAACCTTCGATATAGGCACCATCTTTGACCCGTTTACGACTCAGAGCCATGCGTGCGCGAACGGGGGCGGGACCGTCCTGCTCCGCAATCCGATCAGCTATAACGGCCAATTGAACGTGATCCCGCCCACGATGATCAATTCGACGGGATTGAATGTTGCCAATTTGTATCCCTTGCCTAACGGTCCGGGCTTGGTTAACAACTACTTCTCAAATCCTAATCGAGTGAATGATCAGGATTCGTTCGACATTCGGCTGGACCATCGTTTCCGCGAACAGGACCAGGTCTTCGTGGGGTACAGCTTCGGGGATATCCGTAGCTTCCGACCGGGCCCTCTGGGGGACCTGGGCGGCCTCAGCTGCTGTCCGAGCCGCGATAAGACGCGATCGCAGCACGCTAATCTCGGTTGGACCCACACTTTTTCGGGGCACTTGCTCAATGATTTCCATGGAGGCTTCTTCCGTTACGCGGTTAATGCGTTGCCGCTTCTGTTCGGCAAGAACGCGTCGGAGCAGGTCGGAATTCCCTTTGCCAACCGCGGCGATCTAAACTCTTCAGGACTGTCTTTCGTTGACGTCGCCAGCTTCACTCCTCTCGGCGATTCGCTCTGGACGCCCGAACACGCCATCGAAAACATTTATCAAATCGCAGACACCGTCACCTGGGCCCGTAACAAGCATTCCTTCAAATTCGGAATTGATTTTCGCCGCCAGCAGCGGAACTTCTTTCAGCTGACAGCATCTCGCGGACAGTTCAGCTTTCCAGGTGGGTATACTGCCGACCTGACTACTTCGAATGGCGGCAACGGGCTAGCCGACTTGCTGTTGGGAATACCGATTTCTTCAGGGCAGGACTTTCTGAGTGGAATGTACCCAACACGCTATTGGGACTTGGCGGAGTTTGTGCAGGACGATTTCCGCGTTTTGCCTAATCTTACTTTGAATATTGGCTTGCGCTACGAGGTGACCTCGCCCGCCAATGGCCGCGTCGGCAACTTCGACCTGGATCGCGCAGTCGTGGTGAATTCGTATGGCCCCAATGCAGTACCTCACGCAGGCGTTAAGTTTGACAAGAGCGACTGGGCGCCGCGAATCGGTTTGGCGTGGTCTCCGCACAAGGACACAGTGGTCCACAGCGCTTTTGGCATCTTCTACTCTAGCGAGGGGAACATCTTCGATGACTTGGGTCTAAACCCTCCGCAGCTGGCGTTTACGTCTCACTTCTTCAATGTGGGTCAACCGCCCTCTTCGAGTCAATTGATATCTGCCGGCTTTTCGCCAACCATTCCCTTCGCTGATCCCAATCATCCCATCGGGGTCGTGCGCACTACTGGCCCGGTGCGTCGCATGCCGCGGATCCTCGAGTGGAATTTGGGGGTTCAACGCCAGTTCTCGCAGAACTGGATGGCACAGATCGGATACGTAGGCACGCGCGCATACCACTTGTGGAATCATGAGGTCAGTGACTTGAATCAGCCTTTTCAGCCGCTGGACTCCAACTTTTCGGATGCGACCGGCAATCTTGGCCGCCCGTACTTCAACGTTTT
>QHZC01000124.1 GCA_003224515.1 Acidobacteriota bacterium | reverse complement strand
CACGCGGCGCACCACCATGTGCACTCCGAAATGTGGCTGATTCGAGAAGGGACGGTTGAGCTGACGGTCAAAGGTACGAGCTACCGTATCGGGCCGGGCTCCGTCGGCTTCGTGCATTCGAATGACGAACATGGGATCAAGAATGTGGGCACCACGCCAGCGACATACTTTGTGGTGGCTGTGGGCCCCGGCGCAGGTTCTTGACGGGCGTAGAAACCCTACGCCCGTCTCGGGCGCGAAACCGCCTGAGCGGACAGACCTAAGCTGAGGTGCGGTTTGCTGTGGTCCAAGAAGCTCCGCCGGCGATTTTAAACCGCCGGGAACGTGGTTTTTGAATACCTGGAGAGCAAGATTGCAGAGAAACGAGCGCTTGACGCGGGGAAGGCGGTTGTAAAATTGCTCCACGAACGATTTCATATAGAGTGGTGAGCTGACAAATGCAGCTTCATCACTTCCAACTTGGTGCCGCCAGACTGACGTTAAGGAACCTCAGGTATGAGTGGCGTTAGAATAAAAGACGACGCCAAGCTGTCGGGCGTGTCAACCGCCACCGCCTCGCACGTCATCAATAAGACGCGCTACGTCAGCGATGAAACGAAACGAAGAGTTCTAGGCGCGATTGAAAATGTAGGCTATACGCCAAACATACACGCGCGCAGTCTGGCCTCCGGCCGGAGCCGAACACTCGGATTGATCATTTTCGGACATCACCAACCCATTCTTCCCGGACCTTATTAAGTTCATTCAGGATAGAGCGCTCGAACTGGGCTATGACCTCATTGTTCTTAGTAGACGTCGAATAGTTGGTTCAGTTTGCGGGGATGTGGTTCTTGGCCTATTCACAGCGCCGAAGGAAAAATCTGTGTGTTCGAACCCTTTATCGCACGGGAATGATTGGCTTTGCAGGGCAATAGGTTCCTGACGGACAGTCGCCGGAAGTATTGGGGACCTTGCGAGTGTTCCGCAGCAGGCTTAGTTGGAAACTTTCACAAGCACTACGCCATGGGTCGGCACTTCGGCCGAGTAGGAATTCCGCGCCGTGCCGAGATCCTTGTGATCCAGAAGATCGCGGAGTTTCGCAGAGGCAGGCCCGCCGATGGATTTAAAGTCGAGCGTCATCTTAGTGGCCGATTCACTGCGATTGAAAAGTCCCGCGGCGTGACTCCCGTCGGCGAGCGGCTTTACCCAGATCTCCAGCGGCCCTTCCTCCCAAACACGATGTCCCTGCACGCCTTTCGTGTCCTGATCGACCGCAAGGACCTCGGAGTTCATGAGGAGCTCTCTTGTTTCGGGCGACATATTTCGCAAATCGTTTCCCGCGAGCAGAGGAGCAGCGAGGAGCGCCCATAGCGCCATGTGCGTGCGGTATTCATCGCGGTTCATGCCGCCGTTGCCGACCTCGAGCATGTCCGGATCGTTCCAGTGCCCGGGACCTGCAAACTTTTCCAAGCCATTCTGTCCAAATCCGATCAGGGTCATGCGGTCGTAGGTATCGTTGATATCTCCCGTGGTCCGCCACAAATTGCCGGTGGTGGGCCCCCACCGCCATGGCGTCTTCACTCCCCAGTTGCAGATGCTGAAGACGATCGGGCGGCCGGACTCCGCAAGGGCGTCGCGAAATTTCGTATACTGCGCCTCCGGATCGAGCCCTTCTGCATTGCACCAATCGATCTTTACGTAATCGATTCCCCAGGAGGCATAGGTCTTGGCATCCTGAACTTCGTGATTCAAGCTTCCCGGACGTTTTCCGCAGGTGCCGGTGCCTGCGTCTGTGTAGATTCCCAGTTTCAATCCTTTACTGTGCACGTAGTCTGCAAGTGCCTTGATTCCCGACGGAAACCTCACGGGATCCGCGACAATGGTTCCCTGCGCATCGCGGCTCACCTGCCAACAGTCATCGATGTTCACGTATTGGTAGCCGGCCGCTTGCATGCCGCTGCTGACCATGGCGTCGGCCATTTCGCGAATGAGTTGCCGGCGCAAGCAGGGTCGCAGCACTACCGACGAGGAGACAGACAAGAAGCGCGAAAAGGAGCAAAGACGGCTGAAAGTTCATTTTTCCTCACAAAATTGGGTACGTAATCGCTTACCTGGAGTCTAGCACGCAGCGCCAAAACTGCGATGCTATTCAGCCCGGGAGAGAACAAGCACCACTGGATCACCCTCAAATTGCTGGGAGGACCGAGGAGTCCGCGAGATGCTAGCGGCGTAAAGACCTTCCTTATGACGAGCTTTGCGCGCCAGCGGGCCGACGTCACGAGCGGGGAGAGTTACGGGTCCAGCCACGATCAGCGCGTTCATTTAGGATTAGGGTCCCAAAGTGGTTATGAAGCCCGCGCGAGCTATTGCACCGGGATTGATGGATTGGACTGGACCATCGGAGACGTTCTCAATCCGCCGCCGAGCCTGGAGGAGGCCGCAGGCCGCGACGTTCGTGGCGATGAAGCG
>QHZC01000123.1:1140-6221 GCA_003224515.1 Acidobacteriota bacterium | reverse complement strand
ACGAGGCGGTCACACCGTTGGGTAGGCCCGAGGCGGACAAGCTGACGATGCCGCTGAAGCCGTTCTGCGGGGTCACGGTAACATTGCTCGTGCCACTCGTTCCTTGGGTGACACTCAAGGTGCTCGGCGAGACAGAAAGCGCGAAGTTTGGCGCAGCGCTTATTGTCACCGAAACCGTGGTGTTCTTGCTCAAGCCGCTCGCCGTACCGGTCACAGTCAAGGTAAACGTAGTCGGGGCAACCGTACCGCCAACGGTAATCGTCAGGGTGCTCGAAGTGGCAGTGGGATTGGTGCTAAACGAGGCTGTCACTCCGCTCGGCTGGCCGGAAGCAGACAAGCTTACACTGCCTGTGAAGCCGTTCTGCGGCATTACCGTAATCGTGCTCGTGCCGCCGGTTGCCTGGGTGATGTTTAGAGTGCTCGGCGAGGCAGAGAGACTGTAGCTGGGCATCTGCAGAGTCATCGTGAAAGGAATGGGGTTGCTGGCATTCATGCTGGGAGCCAACAGAACGGCCAGAGGGCCGGAACTTGCCCCCGACGGCAGTGTGATCGTAACCGAGGTGTTGCTCCAAGAATTGACAGTCACGGCCGCGCCGTTCAGCATTACCAAGCTATTGCTCTGCGCGGCTCCAAAGCCTGTACCGGAAATCACCACCTGACTGCCCACCGATCCGGTGGTGGCCGAAACACTGCTGATCAGCGGGGCGGGCGCCGCTGCGGAGTTCACTGAGACATTGTCGAAGGTGGCGGTGGCTAGTACAGAGGTGTTACCGCTGTACACGGCCAGTCCAACGTATACGTTCTGGCCCATGTTGATGGTCAGGGTTGTCCCGATGGGCGCCCAGTTCACGCCATCCGACGAGGTAAACGCGCTGAGCGTGCTGTCGCCGCGCGTCAGCTTGAGCCAAGAGGGCAGGGTGCCTGCAGGAGCGCTCGCCTGGCTGCTGCTGCCGCCGGTGGTGGTGCGGTAGTTCAGATAGGCGGTCGACTGGTAGTAGGCGGCGAAGGCGCTCATGTCGCTGGGGTCCAACGAATTGCGAATGAGGACTCCCGGAGTGGCCGTAGCGGGGCTGATGCTGGCCACACGGGCCACGATGGAACCATCACCCGACAAGGGCTGATAGGCGAAATTGAAGCTATCGGCGGTTCCATAGATCTGTTGGCCGGTGCCCTTCACCGTAAATACACCGTTGGCGAAGGTGGCGCTGCCCGTGGTGCCTACTTGCCCGACATCCTGATTCAGCCACGGGGTTGGCAGTGGTTGAGCCGTGACCGTGAAGGGGATGGGATTGCTGGCATTCATGCTGGGAGCGACCAGAACGGCCAGCGGGCCGGAACTTGACCCCGACGACAGTGTGACGGTAAGGGAGGCGTTGCTCCAAGAATTGACGGTTACGGCCGCGCCGTTCAGCATTACCAAGCTATTGCCCTGTGCGGCTCCAAAGCCTGTACCGGAAATCACCACCTGACTGCCCACCGATCCGGTGGCAGCCGAAACACTGGTGATCAGCGGGGCGGGCGCCGCTGCGGAGTTCACCGAGACATTGTCGAACTTGCCGGTGGCCAGCGTGGAGGTATTGGCGCTGTACACGGCCAGGCCGACGTATACGTTCTAGAGGGCAGGGTGCCTGCAGGAGCGCTCGCCTGGCTGCTGCTGCCGCCGGTGGTGGTGCGGTAGTTCAGATAGGCGGTCGACTGGTAGTAGGCGGCGAAGGCGCTCATGTCGCTGGGGTCCAAAGAGTTGCGAATGAGGACTCCCGGAGTGGCCGTAGCGGGGCTGATGCTGGCCACACGGGCGACGATGGAACCGTCACCGGAGAGGATCTGATAGGCGAAATTGAAACTATCGGCGGTTCCATAGATCTGCTGGCCCGCACCATTGACGGTGAAGGTGCCGTTGGCGAAAGTTGCGCTGCCGGCCAGACCCACAGCACCGACGTCGCTGTCGAGCCAACCCGATGCAAAGTTGGTCGCGGCAGTCACCGCCAGAGTGACCGTGGTGGACTTAGTCAAAGTACCGGATGTGCCGGTGACGGTGACAGTCACGGTTCCCGTGGTGGCGGTGCTGCTGGCTATCAGAGTCAACGTGCTCGAAGCTGTAGCCGGATTCGGGTTAAACAAGAAAGTCACACCGTTGGGCAGGCCCGAGGCGGACAAGCTGACGGTGCCGCTGAAGCCGTTCTGCGGCGTCACGGTAACATTGCTCGTGCCAGTGGTTCCTTGGGTCACATTCAAGCTGCCCGGCGACGCAGAAATGGTGAAGTTCGGTCCAGCATTTACCGTCAGCGAAACTGTGGCGTTATGGGTCAGGCCGCCGCCCACACCCGTGATCGTTATCGGGAACGTTCCTGTCGTGGCGTTGCTCGTGGCCGTAAGGGTCAGAGTGCTGGAAGCCGTCGTCGGATTCGGGCTGAACGCAGCGCTCACTCCGCTGGTCAGACCGGAAGCAGACAAGCTTACGCTGGTGGCGAAGCCATTCTGGGGTGTCACGGTGATCGTGCTGGTGACCTTGGTTCCCTGAGTAATGCTCAGGCTGGGCGATGCGGAGAGGGCAAAGTTTCCTACGACGGTCACGGAGAGCGTGATCGGCGTAGAACTCGTGAGGCCGCCCGAGGTACCGGTAATCGTCACGGTCGCGTCTCCTGTAGCAGCCGTGCTGCTGGCCGTCAGGGTCAGGTCGCTCGAGGTAGTAGCGGGATTGGGGGTGAATGAGGCGGTCACGCCACTGGGCAAGCCGGAGACCGACAAGTTAATCTTGCCGCCGAAACCATTCTGCTGAGTCACGGTAATCGCAGTGGTGACGTGCGTTCCCTGAGTAAAGCTCAAGCTGCTCGGCGCAGCCGAAAGGAGGAAGCTGGGTGCAGTGCTCGGCCAGCTGGCGAACAAGTTTGCCACATTGACGCTACCAATGCCGGTGGCGAAGTCCCACCCCGTGGTTGTGCCGTAAGCCGGGTTGTACGACTGAGTGGAAGTAGAGAGGACACCGGTCGAGCCGGAAGGCTGATAGCAATTGGGGCCCATGCAGTTTACGTCCATATCCCCTTGCGTTACGTCGTAGAAAATACAGGCGCTGCTGACCCCATTGCCATTGCTCGAGTTGCACGAGCTGCCGTTGGACGAATATTCATTCGCCGCCAGATGGTAATACTCGGGATTGGGATTGCCCTGACGCGAGCCCGCCTTCTGGTTTATGAGTGCCTGAATGCCGGCCATGATTGGCGATGCGAAGGACGTTCCGCCTGCTCCGGACCATCCACTGGGATCACCCGAGCAAGCGGCCCCTCCGTTCGCGATATCGGACCAGCAAAATACGTAGTAGTGGCTCCAAAGTCCGTCGGCGGCAAACAGGGACACATCGGGAGTGTCTCGCACGCCGTCATTTGGGTTACCCAAGATAGACTGCCAGGAAGGTTTCGGCCACCCCACACAGTTTCCACTCACCACGCCGGCGATCGAAGGAGTCCCGGTCGCACAGCCGCTCGGCCCTCCGCCGCCCGCTACCGTGGACTGTAAGAATGCGCCGACATCACTATTGCAAAAGCCGCTCGCGCCATAGGGGGTGGTGTATCCTTCATAGTTGGAGACCAATTGGCCGGCGCAGGAACTGTTCCAGGGAATTTCCGGGATATAAGACAGGGCCGATCCGAAGGTAGATGTGTTGGTCGAGTTCCAGTAAATGCTGTTTGTGCCGGAATACGTATCGCTGAAGTCCGTACCGCCCACAGCCACATTGTAAGGCGTGGATGCGAAAGCGTTGACGCCCATGCCATGCGTCGCTTGGGAAACACTGTTGTCGCAGCCGGCGGCGCCGCTATCGCCCGCCGCGACGAAAATGGAAACGCCCTCGGTCACGGCCTGCTGATATACCGAATTGTAGGCCGCGTTGGCGGTGGCGCCATTTTGTGTTTCGCACTGGCCGTAACTGATGCTCATGATGGCCGGCGGCTGACTATTGCTGTTAACCAGATTTTCCATGGCAATCAGTCCGCCAAAAGTGGTGCTGGTATCTGCGCAGGATACCATTTGGATCGCAGCGCCAGGCGCCGCGGCGCTGGCCCATTCCGCATCCAAAATGGCTTCCGCGTCATTCGGGGCGATGACGCCCGGATTGATACAGTTGTTCGGGCCGCTCGAAGGTCCTGGATGAATGGTCTTGAATGAAGCCGACGAATAGCCGGTCAGGCCAAACGTAGAACGGAATGTCGTCCAGTCCGTGGCGCTGTACACGTTCGTATCTTCGATCAGCGCGATCGTCTGACCCTGGCCTGCGTAGCCTGCGCCACGGACAGGATTGAGGTTGTATATGGTCGCCAAGTCCGACGGCACCATCGCGTACGTGGCGCCAGAAGAATTGAATGTGAAGTTCCTGCTCGGTTTATGCATTCTGTAGAGGGCCACGGGCTTGACGTCATTCAGCGAGACGACGCCGACAACAGCGGGAGCCAATGCTACGGGTACCTGGGTATCGTTAACATTGGCGATGTGCCGCTCGCCGCGGCGTTCAAAATGGTGAATGGGCGTATGAAACGCCTGACGGACCTGGCGCGCCGTGCCGGAAAAATCGATTACCATTCCACTCGAATAGACCACGTTGACCTGAAACCCATGAGACTTGAGCCAGCCTGTGATCGTCTCCAGATCTTGCTCCGCCAATCCGAACCTTTGTCCGAATTCCGTGGCGCTGATCCATCGGTGGAAGTTAGGCGAGCCCTCCGTATGAAGCTCATCAATAAACTGCTGAAGTTCGCGCTCTTGTTCTGGAGAGCGGCGCAACTGCAATAGTATGTGCGTCATGGGCAAATCGTCATCCACGTCGCCCAGATCATTGTCGCGATCAATCTCGCGATGCGTGCTGCCCTGGAGCACGAAAAGGTTCCTCTCGTCTACCCTCTGTGTGATGCGCGCTGGCGCATGTCCGCCTGGACGAACCTGAGCGTGCGCAGGCCCAGAAATGAAGAGGCACGCCAAAGCGCCAAGGTAGAGGGGAGCCAATTCCAATCTTCGCAACATGGGTTCTCCTTAGAGAACGAACGCAACTCGCCAGCCAACAGGAGACACAACGGCCACAAGACCGCCCAAGA
>QHZC01000123.1:0-1098 GCA_003224515.1 Acidobacteriota bacterium | reverse complement strand
TGAGCACTACCCACGGCGAGTTAACCGAAAGACACGTAGCCCGTATTAACACCCGGAAAGGCTCAAGAAATCTACCGTACGAGAGAACAGCTTTGGACCACTGGCCATTCGTCCAGGCAGTCGGCCAATAGTTCCGCTAGGATCCGATGACTGGAGCCAAGATGGCCAGCGCTCGAAATGTACCCGGACTGAGCCGGCACGGAAACAAGCAGAATCGACGAAAAGGACGCGAAAGCAGCGAGAAGAAGATTGAGATGTGAGGATGGGTGCAAGCAGATCATCAAAGGATTGCGGGGCCTTCCCGTTCCAAGTAGAGTACTTCGCAGGACAGTGCGCTCGGGCACAACATTCGTATTTTGGTAGATGGCCTTCTGAGCCGCGTCGATCGAACTCCAGACGATTGGGCAGCGTTGGATAGCGTTTTGTCCGGATTGAAACGCGTCTCAGTGCTGGTGGTCGGAGATTTGATGCTGGACGAATATCTCTACGGCGCGATTGACCGAATCTCCCCCGAGGCGCCCGTCGAGGTTGTCAACTGGCGCGAGCAAAAGTCCGGACTGGGCGGTGCGGCTAACGTAGCCAATAACCTCGCTCAAGTGGGCTGCCATGTCTTTCTTGCGGGCGTCGTCGGTTCTGATGCACCGGCTGAGGATTTGCTGAAAACTGCGGGAAACCTCGGAATCGATACGGCTGGTGTAGTTGCAGATGCGGACCGGCCCACGACCCAAAAAACTCGCGTAATCGCTCACGGCCAGCAAGTAATACGGATTGACCGAGAAGCCCGCTCTGAAATTAGTGATGGTATAGCGAAGGTTCTCCTCGACAGGATTAGAAACTGCATTCCGTCGCTTGACGGTGTTGTTTTGTCTGATTATGCGAAAGGGGTCCTAAGGGCCGATTTCTGCGCTTCGGTGATCCAGGAAGCGAATCGCAACCATAAGCGGGTACTGGTCGATCCGAAAGGAGATGACTTTGCCAAGTATCGGGGTGCTTTCCTGCTTACGCCAAACAAGGCCGAATTAGGACGAGCCACGCAGTTGCCGGTTCGAAATGAAGACGAGGTTCGCAGGGCTATTGCGCGGCTCTTTTCTCAAACGG
>QHZC01000629.1 GCA_003224515.1 Acidobacteriota bacterium | reverse complement strand
TCGTCAGCAGCGGTCCTGCGCCGACGCGATGGTCCAGTGCTTTCTGGCACTGAGAAGCGCAAACACGCAGTGGATTCTGGAGGGCGACATCAAGTCCTGTTTGGATTCATATTCACAATGCTCCTATGGTTAATCGAAGAGTCCGCTTGGAGGAGCTACTACTCTGATTCGCAATCCTTTACGCTGTCCTTGTCGAACATGAAGAGCCTCGAGCTCACGGCTCTTTACACGCTGCCATACAGTTTGCCGAGACACGCCAAGTCGTCGCATGGCATCCACGACGGGCACGTAGTCGGGCGGTGCATGGTCCACAAACAGATTCCGTAATTCTTCCGTGATACGAATGCGCCATGGTGCTCCTGGCGTTAGTTGTTCGCCCGCGACGAGTCCAGCATTCAACCAGCGATGGAGGGTGGAAGCCGCTACACCGAGGATCTTGGCAGCTTTTTGAACTGGAAGCACCTGGCCACCGGGAGATTCGCTCGGAGGTTCAAAGCGAGGAATCTTGTGATAGCGACGTAGACTGCCGACATGACCTGCCGTGAATTGTCCACCGTACGCAGGCTTCCGCTTTTGGCGATTGAGAATGCCGGCGATAATATCGTCCGGGTAGTGGGCAGCGAGGCGGCAAAGCAGCGACATGGTATCCTCATCGGTCGTTGGCCCCTGCACGTGGTAACTCTTCAAGCGCACCGCGAGCTTTGTGATCATGCCGCCGCGCCAACGCAGTGTGAGATCGGCCCGGTTTTCCTTGCGCTCCAAGTTAAAAATTACTTCCTCGAGGAGCGTGTGCAAAAGTTCCTTTCGGTCGCGATCCGTTGTAGTTGGCGCAGTCCAGACGAGCCGCAAGTCAGAACCGAGAGTATTAATCCTCTGGCGTTCTTCCTCCGTTAAGGTACGAGGGCGTTGTTGTTCCCGACGGCGCAGTTCCGCTTCCGCCGATGCAAGATTCTGCAGCCGTGTTTCCCATTCCTTTTCCAAGCCGCGGGCAACCAGTCTGTTTTCCGGGTCTACGGCTTTGTATTGGCGCTCGGCACGTTCTGCCTCGTAACGGGCACGTTCGCATTCCAGGCGCCACTGCGATAGTGCGGCATCGTGATGGGATTCCAGCTCTTGGACAGCGCGTGCGGTTGCCTCCGCGGCTGCCGGTGTCAGCGCGTCGAGAAAAGCATCGGTGACCGCTTCATCGATAGTGAGTCCGCCCACGTTGAGACAGTGGCCGTCACGTCCCCCGTTGAGCTCCTCACCTCGACAATAGTAGCGGGGCGTAGAGTTTGTGCCTTGATAAGCGATATGCAGTCGGCGGCCGCAGTTCCCACAGATGGCCAAGCCTTGCAGCAGTGCGGATCCTTCTCTCAAGGCGCGACCGGCCTGGTGCACTTGAGCGGGGAAGTTCGTCTGGAGGCGCATTTGAGTGGCTTCAAATGTTGCCCAGTCGATGAAACCTTCGTGATGTCCGGGAAGAAACACAGACCACTCTTCCTTAGGCAGATGACGAATTCGTTTTCTGACGGTCCCCTGCTCATCGACATAGCGTTCGTTGCGGGTCTTACCATAAACGTAGGCCCCAGCATATACCGGATTGCTGAGCACGTTATAGATGGAGACGTAGGTAGGAGTGATCCAACGGAGTTGATGGCAGGTGAGGAGCGAGGGCACGAGGCCCAGGGGATGCAGCGGGAAGGACAAATTTTGTGAGCGGAACCACAGCCAAACTTGACGTGCCGAGCCTAACTCCGTGAATTTGGCAAAGACGGTGCGGATGGCACCCGTGACGGCTTCGTCGGGATGGAAACGAATTTCGCCCTCCTTTTCGCCCCACACTAATCCCACGGGTAAGGCGCGGCGGAGTTCACCGCGCGCCGCTTTATTGCGGATCCCGCCCTCGAGTCGTCCGCGAAGCACGTGCAGTTCTGCCTCCGACATGGTGCCTTTCAACCCGAGGATCAGGCGATCGTTAAACAGCGTCGGGTGATACACGCCATCGCTATCGGCGAGCAGGGTATCGGTAATCGCACACATGTCGAGCAAGCGATACCAATCCGCATTACTGCGCGCCAAGCGCGAGACCTCCAGCCCCAGAAGGATTCCTACTCGTCCCAGAGCGACCTCGGCATTCAAGTGATCGAATCCGGAACGTTTGACAAACACCTTGCCGGAGACACCGAGATCTTCGTCGATGGTGATCACTTGACTCCTGGCCCAGCCCAGGGCGATGGCTTTCTCGACCAGGGCGTACTGACGCGCCGTCGATTCGCGGTTGTTCTCCACTTGCGAAGGATGGGATTGGCGAATATAGACGACGGCGGCTCGCCGCGTGTGACTCGATTGGACCTTGCTGTTATCGATCATGATCTTCCTCCGATCTCCGTGTCCGGCAAGTTGCTTGGACGACCAGTCGTGCCAGAACTTCGATGGCCAAGATTCTTTGTTTCTCCTCCAGCGTTTCCCACACCTGAATTTCCGGAATGGGGATCTCGAGAAAGTTCAGCAGGCGTTGCAAGATGGGCGTTCTCCTTGTCGACAGATTTTTCGTCGCTGCCTTCGTGTGAGGTGCGGCGATGGAGGAGAGCGTCTACCACAGCGCGAGCGTGGAGCAAGTCGCTAACGGAACCGAGAATGGTGTGGGGTTTCGTTGGGACCAGCGAATCTTGCGGGAGACCGCCGAGGTCGGTCCACTCCTGCGGTATGAGTGAGCGACTTCCTTTGGGCAAAATCAGGATCAGATGTGGCTTGCCCTGGTAAAGCCGTCG
>QHZC01000628.1 GCA_003224515.1 Acidobacteriota bacterium | reverse complement strand
CGCGAGTCGGGCGCCATCGAACAGGATGCCGACGTGGTGATGTTCATCTACCGGCCGCATTTCTTGAAAGCAGGGGCCACGCCCGAAGAGAGGGAAGAAACGGAATTGAAGATCGCCAAACAGCGCAACGGGCCAGTGGACAGCGTGAAGTTTGTGTTCCGCAGCCGGTTCACGCGCTTTGAGGAAGCCGCGCCGGACGCCTTCTCGCAATTCACTCCCGATGACATTTGACATCCTCCCCTCCTTGAAGGACGGGGATTCTTACTGGTTCCACGCCTAAGCGGGGATACCTTCGGCGGGTTCCTGACGACGCACTTACGGCATGCGAAGATGACGAACAGGCTAGCAAGGGGAGTCCCGCCTCTCTGAAGTTTATGGCACCGACCCAGAGTTCCACTGCGTCTTGTACTGCAATTGCCGACGCAATTCGAACGGGCTGGCGTCGAGGATGGAACGATTCAGCCCAGATTTTTGGGCTCCTCGCTTCCCCGGTTTTGCTTTGGTGCCCGTGCTTGATGCACTCATGCTCTTAACTGGCAAGTCTTCGACAAACACGATGGCGTGATTTTTGCTGATATCGTTCGAGGACTTGTGTACGAAATCCTTTCTCGTGTTGGCGATCTGGCTGTGCAACTTAGTGACGCCGAGAGTACCGCACTATGGACCAGATCAGAATTTGACCCGAGAGTATTATGCCGCGTGGCTGGGCAGATCCAGGAAGACCTTCTGAGCATACCTTTCGATAAAGTGTCCCCCGGGGATGGGAAGGGCCTTTGGGTTGCGCTGTAAGGGGGTGTTGTCATTCACGCGGCAGCCCAGATCGCGGCGGGCCGAGGCTGCGCCAATGGCGTAGACTATTTTATTCGGAAGACCCCATGGCAGGCACACAGAAGAGTCCCCGCAAAGAAGTGCGACGTCCGGTGTGGGCGGAAGTTTCGCTTGGCGCGCTGATCGACAATCTCCAGGCGATTCGAAGGTACGTAAACCCGCCGCAAGAAAAGCGCAAATCGCCACGCAAGATTCTCTCCATCGTCAAGGGCAATGGCTACGGGCACGGCGGGCCGCAAGTGGCAAAGGCTCTGGAGAAGGCCGGCTCGGACTGGTTTGGCGTTACGTGCACGGACGAGGGCATCGCGGTTCGCCAGAACGGCGTTCGAAAGCCCATCCTGGTGCTCACGAGTTTCGTGCCGGGGGAGGAATCCCGGCTGGTGGAGCACGACCTCACGGCAGTGATTCATCGCTGCGAACAGTTGGAGTTACTCAATCGCGCGGCGTCGCGCCGCGGCGGCAAGAAGCCCGTGCCCTTTCATTTGAAGATTGATACCGGAATGAACCGGTTGGGCATTGCAACTGGCGACATGGAGTGCTTTGCACGGCAACTGGGAAAGTGCAAACACCTGCAGCTCACCGGCATTTTTTCGCACTTTGCTTCTTCGGAAGTTTTCACGAATACGGCCGTTGGCCAGCAGACGCGTGAACAAGAAGAGCTGTTTTACGCCGCGCTCGAGCGCCTGCGCGGCTTGGGAATCGATCCGGGGATTGTGCACCTGGCGAACAGCGCGGCGATCGTGACGCGGCCGGAGACCTGGGCGGACATGGTGCGGCCCGGCGCGATCCTTTATGGCTACCATCCGGGCTACGACCCCCTGGAAAAGCGCGAAGAAGCCGAGGCGCGGCTCCCGCTGAAACCGGTGATGAGCCTTCGCTCGCGGATCATCAGCCTTCGCAGCGTCCCCGCAGGCGCGGGAGTGGGCTACAACGCGACGTTTGTGGCCAAGCGGCCCACGCGCATCGGCGTTCTGGCCGCGGGGTACGGAGACGGAATCCACCGTTCGCTGGGAAATCGCGGAAACGTGCTTCTGCGCGGGAAGTTGGTGCCGATTGTCGGCATCATTTCAATGGACGTGACCATGATCGATGTTACGGACTTGGAGGGCGCCGACATCGGCGATGTGGCCACGATCTATGGCACGGATGACACGCAAATCCTGCCGGCGAATCGCGTGGCACGAGGTGTTGGGACGGTCACGTCGGACCTGCTGTGCGCTGTGAGCCAGCGCGTCCCACGGCTCTACGTCAGATAATTGGAAGTTTCCATCCGCGGCATTGGGCATTTCCACCGCTGCTGATTTGATACCTGCTTGACGCCACACTGTTGAGAGAGTATATAGACCACGGTGACGCGAACCGGCGTTCCACGTCCCGCACGGCCCCCGGCCCCTTCGCCCCTGCGGGCTAGCTGTACCGATTTTGCAGTGAAAGCTCGAAACTGTGAGTTCGTATGAGCCGGATCAGTCCTGAAGCGCAGCGGCGATTGCATTCCCCGGAATCCAGAGTTTCACCCCAGCCTGAAGATCATGCCATCCGCGCGCGTCCTCCCTGGGCATTGCGTGGGGGCTGGGATTTCTGGGTGGTGCGCGCGTTTCTCATCGCATGCACGGGAGCCGTGAGTTATACCTTGGGGCCATTCGGGCTCCGTGGATTGCCGGCCGTCAGCGCAGGATTTCTGATGGCATTGGTGGTCTTGCTGGCGGAGTTGCGACTGCGCCGGGCGGCGCTCAGCGGGCTCCTAGGCGGGGTGTTTGGCGCGGTCCTCGGCGTATTCGCCGCCCTGCTCGTGACCCTGGTTATCTCGCGCACGGATGAGCCCGAACCCACCAAATCCTTCCTCGAATTTGCCGCACTCTTCGCTTTTGGCTATCTCGGACTCGTCCTTGGCTCAGGCCGGGGCGGGGAATTGCATGTTGATGCTTTGGACGAGTTCTTCGGCAAGGACTCGGCTCCCGCGGAATCCGTAAAGCTTCTGGACACCAGCGTATTGATCGACGGCCGAATCGCCGATATATGCGATGCGCAGTTCCTCGAAGGTGTTCTCGGGGTGCCGCAATTCGTGCTCCACGAGCTGCAGATGGTTGCCGACTCAT
Source organism: Acidobacteriota bacterium (assembly GCA_003224515.1). Lineage (GTDB taxonomy): Bacteria > Acidobacteriota > Terriglobia > Acidiferrales > UBA7541 > Acidiferrum. Next base: position 1,525 of record QHZC01000628.1, on the reverse strand, counting down.
CGGATGCCTTGAAGCGACAGCGCGGGCGGCGCGGGCTCGAGGTACTCCAAAAGATTCAGAAGATGCCACAGGTGGAGGTGCGGATTTTGGAGGAGGGTATTCCGCAGGCCGGGGACGTGGATCACAAATTGGTCGAGCTGGCGCGGCGCATCGGCGGAAAAATTGTCACCAACGACTTCAATTTGAACAAAGTAGCCACGGTGCAAGGGATTTCGGTGCTGAATGTCAATCAGCTGGCGCATGCGCTCAAGCCTGCGGTGCTTCCCGGCGAGCCCATGCGCGTTTTGATCCTTCGTGAAGGCAAGGAATCGAACCAAGGCGTGGCCTATCTGGACGACGGCACAATGGTCGTGGTGGATGGCGCTCGCCGGATGATCAACAAGAGTGTCGATGTGATTGTGACCTCCGTCCATCAAACCACGGCGGGCAAAATGATTTTTGGCCGACTGGAAGAGCGGGCGGAGCAACCGGCTAGTGCGTTGCGGCAAGCCGCCGCGGCGGGCCGTGGTGACGGCAATTGTAGCTTGCGTTCTGATGCAACGAGCCGCGTGGAAACATCAGCGCGTATTCCGGAGCAGGGCGCGCCGGACTGCCAGACCCGCCCCATCTTTCCTGAGTCCGATGCGGGTTAGTTGACAGTAGGCATCGGGGACACCTGCTCATTCCCCAAAGTTGTCTGCCGACATGGAGACCAGCGGCCTGGGAGGGCTTGTTATGATTGTTACGGCTGCCGATTTCTCCCCGCGCCCCCGCTTGAGGTACACTCTGAAGTTTGCGAGTCCGCGCTCTGAAGTGTCCGGTCGGAATCGCTCCAATCATGAGCCGAATTGCTGCCATTCTTCCCGCGGCCGGTCTGGGAACACGCATGGGCGCGGAAACGCCCAAACAGTTTCTGGATCTGGACGGAACACCGATCGTGATCCTCAGCCTGCGACGGATCGCTGCGTGCCTGCAGGTTACGGACATCATTGTGGCGACGCGGGCGGATGAAGTGGCGCGCCTCAAAGAGCGGATCGCGCGCGAAAAATTCAAGCAGCCCGTGCGCGTGGTAAAGGGCGGCGATTCGCGGCAGGATTCGGTGGGTGCGGCGCTGCGCGAGGTGGCGAACGACACGGAAATTGTGCTGGTGCATGACGCCGTACGGCCCTTCGTGACGCCGGAGCAGATTGCGCGAGTCATCGAAGAAGCGCGGCGGTGCGAGGCAGCCATTCTGGGCATCCCGGCGATGGACACGGTCAAGGAAGTGAAGCGGGCGAGCTTGCCGGAGGACGTAGCGTTGATTACGGGTACAATGCCGCGCGAGCGCGTGGTGCTGGCGCAAACGCCCCAGGCGTTTTCTACAAAACTTCTGAAAGAGGCTTTCGCACGCGCCGAAGCCGATGGGGTGAGTGCCTCGGATGAGGCGGGGCTCGTCGAGCGCATCGGGCACGACGTGCATGTCGTGCTGGGCTCCGAACGGAATATGAAAATCACCAAGCCAGCGGATATGGAACTGGCGCGCTTCTACTTGGAACGCGAGCGCCAG
>QHZC01000631.1:1228-2878 GCA_003224515.1 Acidobacteriota bacterium | reverse complement strand
TGGTCAACGATTCCGTGACCGTAGCGGTCGAGATTCCAGTTTTTCTGACCCGAGAGGACCTCAGCTACTACCGCTCGCGTGGATTCGACCTGGAGTTCGAGAGTGACATTATCACCGGCCACATTGACTTTCTCCAGATTCGCAACGGCTACATCCATCTCCTCGATTACAAACCCGCTGCTCGAAAAGAGACACACGCGCATGTTCAACTCACAATCTATGCGCTCGCCCTTGCCCGCAGGGCTAGGCTGCCGCTGAAGGCTTTCAAGTGCGGCTGGTCCGATGAAAAGGATTACTTCGAGTTCTTCCCGCTGACGGGGGTGTATGGCACACATCTGCCATACAGCGGACCGAGGGCATTTCAGAAAGGCCCTCCGCTGGACCGCGGATTTTATAGCCGCAGCCCGATATTTAAGTCCAGCGGAGGCTTTCCGGGTGCCGGATAGAGTCACGGGCCTCCCGTGGCTATCGATGTTGCCAATGTTTCGTCCCCTCCTATAAGCACGTCAGAAAGCCCCCGCCGACTGTGGCTTTTTATTTTTGTTGGCTGCCACACCCGACAGATATGTCAGCGGGGAGTTTCTACTACCGTTTGGTTATACAGAAAGCGAGCTTCTTCACAGCTGCGCGTTTCTGTTGCCACAATTTTTGGCTTAGTTATCGGGTAGATTTATGCGTTTCTTCTTTAGAGGCAACGAGTAAATCTACTGAGGTAAAACGGTATTTGAGGTAAAACTGGTCATTTTTAACCTCAACGCTGCCAATAAGACGAAAAAGCTTCTGTTTAATACTAATTTTCGTCAAAAAACTTTCCGAGATTGTTTTCCATAGCTTTTAGGCAGGGGAAAAAACCCGACGCAGTCATACCACCCCAGGGCCTGCCGCTTGAAGCCGCATAGGTCGATTTAATCCTACCCAACTGTCAGGAATGAGCAAGGCAGTACAACGGGATTCAGCGGCGCTCCTCCCCGGTGAGCACCCACTCTATCGACTTCCCGAACTTCCGGGAAATCCGCAGCAGGACCTCCGCGCCAATCTCACTCTTGCCTTTCTCGTACCGCGATAGCTGCCCCTGGCTCACGCCCAGCTCCCGCGCAAACTGCGCCTGATTGGTGTCAAACCCCCGCAGTTCCCGGAGTCGCCTCCCCACCGCTCTCCAGTCAACACTTATTTTTCGGTAATCGGCCATAGAAGATTTGTGCTTGACTAAATGTACATAGTCATAATAAATTTATATTTGCATAAGCACAGAATTATGCAACTCCGTTATAGCCGGATGAACCCGGCAAGGCAACCAAAGGAGACCCCGTGAACCCCGAAGCGCAACAAACCCCAGGTGAAGAACTCGGCCGCAAAGCCCTCGCAGAAGTCCTCTCCAAAGCCCACAGCTACTGCGAATGCGAAAAGGAACGCATCGCCCTAACCAACGACGCCAGAATCACCGCCATCCGCGCGGAACTAGCACTCCTCCAAGGCGAAGAAAAAAAGCTCGCAGAGCGCCTGCATAAAGCCCTCCCGCCGGGCGACATCACAGAACGCCGCCGCAAGGCTATCTACTACTGGACCGTGACGGTGTTCCTCACCGTCGCGGGCTTTTTCTTCTCGCTTCTGGCCTTCGACCCGTATCGCCTCGGCTGGAAAAGTTACCTG
>QHZC01000631.1:0-1072 GCA_003224515.1 Acidobacteriota bacterium | reverse complement strand
ACCTTCGCCCAAGATTCCACAGCAACACCACCGCAACCCGAAAACACCTTCTACGACCGGACGCTGGTGCTATTGCGCCTCCTGATGGCCTTGCTCGCGCTCGCGATGGAAATAGGCGCGGGCCTGGCGCTGTATGAAGCGCGGCGGCTCGGCGCAATATCCGGCGACGACCCCGGCCCGATTGAACAGGCCGCGAAAGAAGTCCAAGTGAAAATGGTCTCCAAACTGGAAGAATGGCGGCGGCTCGATAACCAAGCCGCCGTTTTTCAGAATGAATTCTGGCGCGACTTCTATCGCGCCCTCTCGGACGGCCTCACGCGCCGCTCCATCGTGAGGGTCTCGGCCTTCGTCCTCTGCATTGCGCTCTTTGCAGCCCCGCACGTCTTCGCCGCCGAGCGGCTCAATCTTGTCATAGCCCTTGACCTCTCGCGCTCCGAGGCGGCCAAGGCCCTCGACCAAACTCAAGAATTTGAGAAGAATATGGCCGCTGTCACCCGCCTCCTGGTCGAAGTTCCCGCGGGCTCCAGCATAACCGTACTTGGCATCACCGACCGCAGCTTCGCCCAACCCGACATCCTCCTCTCCGCCGAACTCTCGGACGATGCCGGCTACTTCGGGGAGCGCCTGCAAGCAGCACGGGGCCGCCTTGCAATTACGTTTCGGGAGCGAGCGAAGAACCTCAGCCCCACTTCTCCGAAGACCGACATCCTCGGAGCGCTTCTCGTCGCCGCCGACCTTTTCCGGCCTTCATCAGGACGCCGAGACGTCCTGTTCATCTTCTCCGACATGCGCCAGGACACGCTGACCCTTGACCTGGAGCACCCGAAGGTCGTCTCCGCGTCTCTCGCGATGGGTAAAGCCGAAAGAGAGCGCCTCCTGCCCGACCTGCACGGGGTCGAGGTTTACGTCTTGGGCGTGGACGGGGCTGGCAAGGACATTGCCTACTGGCAGACGTTGCGCGATTTCTGGACCGCCTACTTCAAGAAAACGGGCGCAGACCTCAAAACCTATACCGTCTTGCGCGAACTGCCGAGCTTATCCCAATGAACGCCGATGCCATGTCAAATTGGCT
>QHZC01000119.1 GCA_003224515.1 Acidobacteriota bacterium | reverse complement strand
CATGGGGCAACAAGGTCTCCTTATAAGCATGGCTCTGCCTTCCAGCTCCGCGCGACCCACAGGAATAGGGTCCCGGCGATATTGATCCTCGAAACGAAGTAGTCCCCGTAAGCGTCAGCCGGCTGGACGACAGAACCGCCTGGTGGACGCTTGCCAAGCTTCAAACCATCAGATTTGGAGATGGCTAATATTGGAACGTGGCGTGATCCACGCCGGATTAGCCAGCCGAGATCGACCCGCACTGCCGGCTTGGATGCTTGCGAACGGGTAACCGCGACGATTGGTTGATTTGCCGTTTGCGGCGCACTTGGCCCCAGAGGAGCAGGCCACGGTGCAACGTCGTAAGCAGAAGCTATGGCCGAGAGACTCTTGCACGGTGCAAGTGCGCGGACGGCGCGGTTTGGTCCACTATCCCCTAACAATTTCGAAATAGCGGATGCGGAGTGAAAGAGTCAGGCAGCTCCTGTTCGTATTTGAGCACGTCTGAGGGTTTATAGGAATACTCTTTGCGGCAGTCATCGCACCGGACGCTGAAGTGGCCATCGAGGGAAGGGCGAGGGGCGACGGGATCGGTCTCGGCAAGGGGGATTCTATGCCTGAAGAAAAGGTTCTGCCGAAGATGAAACCAATGGTTCTTGCAGAGCACCACCCAGCAGTAGTGGCTATCGACCCACATTTCTTTTCTTTCAGACTTCTCCCGGTCTGTGCCACTGGAAACAGCCGGAGGCGCTGCAGCCCCGATACCTGTGCCGCCGCGGGCATCTGCGCCCGAAGGAGGCCCACCTGTGTTGGCGGGAACTGTCTTCTCTTCTAAGGATGTTTTCCGATCCTCAAGGCTCACAGCAGCGGTTTTGGCCTGGTCGAACTCCTTCCGCGTCGAGTGGACCGTCTTGAGGGCAGAGATGATGCGCAGAGCAACAATTGTGATGCCCAAGGCCAGGAATAAGAGGACAATCCGCATAACACCCTCCCAGCCATCACCATGATTGGGCTGGATAATCAGTGAAGGTCAATAGTTTCAAGTTAGAGCCTACTTCATTTTGTGCAACAACTTCCAGAAAAGTTCTTGCACGTAGATCCTGCCGCCCCAGGGTCTACCTGTCCTTTTGGCCAGGGGCCTCAGCCGCCGCTGTACCCATGCTCGAAATGCATAAATACATAAAAATACAGAGTGCACCCTTGCTAGCAATAATTGCCTGGATTAGAATACCCCCCGACTAATTTCTACCCAGCAACAGCCCTCTTTCCGAATTCTCGGTGTGCCTTTTGAAGGAGGAACGTCCATGCGCAAGGCTATTTCGTGTCTCGGACCGATTTTGCTTGTCGCCATTGTGTTCGCCGGATGTGGTGGCAGCATGAGCTCAACGCAAACACCTTCCGGGACAAACATGACCCAGGTTTCTCTGACTATCCACGACAATCCCCCGATGGGGGTGACCGTGCTCTCTTTTGAAATTGAGGTGACGGGTGCTGCTCTTCAACCCGGCGATTCCAGCAGCCAGCCGGTTTCAATGCTCAGTGGGCCCGAGGACATTGAGCTCGAGCATTTGCAAACAGAGTCGGCACTTTTGGCGAGCCGGAGTGTCCCAACGGGGACCTACAGCGGCCTCATGGTCTCATTGGCAAACCCTCGAATGACTATCCAAAACCAGACGGGAGCGACGCTCACCCTCGGAACCCAAACTTGCTCCGATCAGAAAGTGTGTGAATTCGATCCCAAGCTCAATCAATCCTCGGTGACCGTGCAGGCGCCGGCCCAGCCGTTCCCGATTACTTTGACCATGAATTCCCCGGTGGTTCTGAAAATGGACTTTAATTTAAACACCTCTATTCAACAAAGCGACCTTTCTATAACTCCCATGATCAGCCTGGTGCAGCTCCCACAGCCGAATTCCAGCGGCGGAAACCAGGGCGATGAGGACATGGAGTTGATCGGCCAGGTCGCGTCGACGGACCCAACCAAGAATGCCTTCATCATTCAAAGAGGAATGAACGGCCCCTCTTTCACTATCGCCACCGATACCAACACACGATTCGATTTCGGAACGTCTTGCAGCGCCGAAAACTTCTCCTGCTTGCAAAAGGGCCAAACTGTCAAGGTGGACGCCAAAATGAAGCCGGATGGATCACTCCTCGCTTTCGAAGTGAAATTCTTTCAGCCTCCCAACGAGATGTCTTTCGCAGGCACGGTCGCCGGATGGATCACTCCTCGCCTTCGAAGTGAAATTCTTTCAGCCTCCCAACCAGATGTCTTTCGCAGGCACGGTCACCTCAGTAAGTATGGGGGCCACCACCAGTGGCTTCCAGATTGTTCTCTTTGATGAAGAGTCCTTCGGCGAGATGGGAAGCTTCTCGATGGGCGCTCCCTTGACTGTCAATCTAGCGTCCCAGGCGACTTTCTCCATCGACACCAGCGGCTTCATGCTTCCGTCAGGTCTCAACTTCGCGAGCACCGCTGACCTCATGGTCGGGCAAGAGCTCCGCCTTCATCCGACCGGGGCTCCGACCGGCACGCCTCCCAACCTGATGGTCACCGTTGACCAGGTGCAGCTCGAGCCTTCTTTCCTGACCGGCAACGTCACAGCCGTCAACACCAGCAGCAACCCCCAGACGTTCACCCTGGGCAGCCTCCCGTCGTTTTTCACGAACGGTTCGAAACGGAAGAAGACCAAACCTTTTCCGGGCTCAGTTCATTCAAGCCCGGGGACATGGTTTCCGTTCGCGGGCCACTCTTCAAGACCATGACCATGCCGACTATGGCTGCCGAAAAGGTGGTCAAGCGCTCCATGTCTTCTGGCACCGGCGACTAGAAGTAAGTCATCTGATGTTGCGGCTCCCCAATGGGTGGAACCCATGGTTTCGAAAACACCACCCAGCAATAACGGCTATCATCCCACATACCAACATCCTCCAGGCGGTCACATTGGTGGGCGGGGCACTTGGTGGTGTTCGATGATATCGAATCAAGGCGAACGATTTCCGGAAAAGCTGTAAGGAAGGGAAGGAAGCACTGCGTTTCCGAACCACCGGGAATGCGAGCACAAACGCCGGAAAGGCCAGCCATCCCGCCCACTTAAACAACCCACCTTGTCTTAGGCTCTTAAACGGGCGACATTCCCCTCCAGACTCTTGACCACGGCTCCAGCAGGAGATAGCCTCTTGCCCGAAGAGTCTTGGCATTCAACTTCGCCCCTGGAGGCTGCGTATGGTTGCCCTCACTGCTCTTTGGTTCCCGATTGTGCTGTCAGCAGTCATAGTCTTCGTCGCCAGCTCCATCATGTACATGCTGCTGCCTTACCACCGCAGCGACTACCAGCAGCTCCCCGAAGAAGACAAGCTTCTTGCCGCTTTGCGCGCTGCTGGCTTAAAGCGGGGTCTCTATCATTTTCCTTTTTGCAGCCACAAAGAAATGAAGTCCCCCGCCATGACGGAAAAACTCAAGCAAGGTCCGGTGGGTATGCTAACCGTATTTCCCAGTGGTCCGCCCCACATGCCAAAATTCCTCGGGATGTGGTTTGCCTATTGCCTGGTCATCGGCTTATTCGTCGCCTATCTCACGGGGCACACAGTCGCGGCCGGCGCCCACTATCTGGCAGTCTTCCGCGTAGCAGGTACTGCGGCGTTCCTCGCTTACGGCCTGGGACATCTGAGCAACGGCATCTGGAAGGGACAGACCTGGGGAATGACCCTGAAGGAAGTCATCGATGGACTCGTCTTTGGCTTGCTCACCGCGGGCACCTTTGGGTGGCTTTGGCCGCGCTAGAAACTCAGGGGGGTGGCTATCAGGGCGAAGAAAAGAAGTATTAGGAACGCAACGATTTTCACGGTTTCTTCGCTTCAGTTTCCGGGACCCGCTCCCGGGCTTCTATTCTTCGCTGCCGCTTCTTGCGGGCTCGATCTATCTTCTGGTTTGTTTGAAGGCCGCGGGCGGAGGCAGGCAAAGGCGATTCTTAAAGCAGACAACCAATGCCTTGAAGGAGGCTCATGCGACGCAATTCTTTTCTTGCTGTTTTCGTGATGACCTTAGTCGTGCTGGCGGGCGCGAGCGCTGATTCCCGCGGACCGACGCACGCGAGCAAGAAGGAAGAAGCGCCGCTGCGCGTCGCGCTAGCGGGACTGGTGCATGGACACGCGAAGGGATTCTTCGATCAGTTTCAGAAGAGGACGGACCTGCAGGTCGTGGGAATAGCCGAAGCCGATCATCAACTCGCGGCACAATACGCGAAGAGCTACGGCTTGGCACAGGGTCTCTTCTATTCCGATCTGGAGGCCATGCTGAAGGCGACGCATCCTCAGGCGGTGCTCGCATATACAAACACCTACGATCATCGCCGCGTAGTGGAGATCTGTGCGCGGTATGGCGTTCCCGTGATGATGGAAAAGCCGCTAGCGGTCAGCCTCGAAGATGCTCGCGCCATCCAGAAAGCTGCGCGCGCGGGCAAGATTCAGGTTTTGGTGAATTACGAGACGACCTGGTATCGCAGCAACCAAGCGGCTTACGACCTTGTGCGCGAGAACGCCATTGGAGAAATTCGGAAGATTGTCGTGCACCAGGGCCATCGCGGCCCGAAAGAAATCGGCGTGGGACCGGAATTTCTCGCTTGGCTCACCGATCCCAAACTAAACGGCGCTGGCGCACTTTTTGATTTTGGCTGCTATGGCGCGGACCTGGCGACCTGGCTGATGGATGGCCGCAGGCCGGACTCCGTGACTGCCGTCACGCAGCAAATCAAGCCGGATGTCTATCCGCAGGTGGACGATGAAGCGACCATCATCCTGACGTATCCGAACGCGCAGGCGATCGTGCAAGCCTCCTGGAATTGGCCGTTCTCCAGAAAAGACATGGAAGTGTACGGGCAGAAGGGTTATGCCATCACCGTCGGGCGCGACACGGTGCGCGTGCGGCTTCCCGAGAAAGCGGAGACGTCGAGCGATGCCAAGCCATTGGAGAAAACGAAGGAAGATTCCGTCTCCTATTTGCGAGCGGTGCTCTTAGAAGGCTTGAAACCGGAGGGACAATCTTCTCTGGAGACGAATGTAATTGTGACGGAAATACTCGATGCCGCGAGACAGTCCTCGGCCACAGGCAAGACCGTTTCCCTGGCGGGAACACCCTAGCGCCTGCTTGATAGGCCCTATAGTCTTGCGGAAACGGGGCGGTCCAGCGTCTCCCGGACTTTTTGCGTGAGGACTTGCGGCGTAAACGGTTTTTGCAGGAAGGAGATTCCTTCCTCAAGAGTCCCGTCTTGAGCGATCACATTGTACGTGTAGCCGGACATATACAGAACTCGCAGATTGGGATAACGCCCGGTGAGCCGCTTGGCCAGCTCCCGTCCGCTGATTCCCGGCATTACCACGTCCGTCAACAGCAGATGGATTTCGGCGCCGTTGTTTCCGGCCAAGCGCTCGGCGTCTTCCGGCGTAAGTGCTTCGATAACCGTGTACCCCCGGTCGGAGAGAACCATCTGCGTCAGTTCGCGGACCGCGGGTTCGTCTTCGACAAGCAGGATGGTTTCATGACCCTTATGCGTCGGGGAAGCGGGCGTTTCCGCCGCCGACACCTGGACAGCATCTTTGACACGCGGTAGATAAACCTTGAAGGTTGTGCCTTTTCCCAGCTCGCTGTACACCCAGATGTAGCCGCCGCTCTGCTTCACGATGCCGTACACGGTCGATAGACCAAGTCCAGTGCCCCGGCCGCTTTCCTTTGTAGTATAGAAAGGCTCGAAGATGTGGGCGACCGTGTCGGGCGTCATGCCGATGCCGGTATCCGTAACCGCCAGCAGCACATAGGGTCCGGGACGGACAACCGCATGATCGCGCGTATACGTCGAGTCGAGATCGGCGTTGCTCGTTTCAATGAGGATCCGGCCTCCGCTGGGCAAGGCATCGCGTGCATTCACGACCAGATTCATGATGACCTGCTCAATCTGACCGGGATCTGCCTTGATCGCTCCGACGTCTTTCGACACAAATGTTTTCATCTCTATGTTTTCGCTCATCAATCGTCGCAGGAGCTGGTCGAGGTTCACTACGATGGCGTTGAGATCAAGGATTTTTGGCCGCAGAACCTGCTTGCGGCTGAAGGCCAGCAACTGCCGAACCAGCGTGACCGCGCGATCAGCAGCCTCTTCGATGCGCCGGATGTCGCGGTGCAACTCCGGCCGATCCAGGCAGCGGTTCATGGCCATCTCGATGTAACCCTTGATGATCGTCAGGAGATTATTGAAATCGTGTGCGACCCCTCCTGCCAGTCTCCCCACGGCCTCCATCTTGCGCGCCTGCAGCAATTGGTTTTCGAGCATTTTCCGGTCGGTGATATCGACGATCAGGCCTTCCATAACAGGATGGGTGTCGCTCCCGCGCACCACCACCGCTGTGTCACTGACCCATATGATCTGCCCGTCCTTGCGTGTAACGCGATGTTCGGCCTGGAAGGGTTCGCCGCGTGCGCTGGCTTCCTCCGCGGCATGAATGATGGGGTGATCTTCGATGGGGACGTGACATATCCAGTCTCTCGAATTCGAAAGCCATTCCTCCGCGGAATAGCCAAACATCGTCTCGATTTGGGGGCTGACGTAGAGCCATTGGCCATGGACGCCGAGTTCCGCGATGTAGCTAATGGCGGCGACCTGTTCGATAAGCATGCGGTACTTAATTTCGGTTTCGTCACGCGCACGCTGGGCGCTCACCCGCTGGGTGATGTCGCGGGTCACGCAAATCGTGCCGCCATCGGGCAGGGTGGTAACGGCCATTTCCGTTGGGACCACTGTTCCGTCGCTGTGATGCACGGTCAGCGGACCGAACCATTTGCCATGTTGTTTCAAGGATTCAGCAGCGCTTCCCGATTTGTATTCCCGATCATCCGCGCGTAGACCTGGTTGACATAAATGTATTTTCCCCCGGCATCGAGAATGGCCATCCCATTGATGGCCGAGTCCATCGCCAGTGTGTTTCGCCGCGCGATCTCCGCGCTATCCGATTGACGGTACTCGCTAAGGCCCAGTCGCGTCGCGAAGCACACCATGGACATCGCCAGAAGCATGAAGCCGGTCCGACGCCATTCCGGCCCGAATTGCACGACCAGTGCGACAACAAATAGTGGCGCCAGCGCAAGCGTTACATTCTTGGTGGCCAGCCGGGCGAGATTTTTCCTTGAATGGGGGGCGGCGGCGGCTTGCTCCTCCGGCTCCTTCCAGCGCGCAGCCCAGAGCGCTCCCAGCAGGAACGGCGCCGTCCAAAAAAGGTCATACCATGTGCCCGTTGGAACTTGACGGACAGCTTGTACGTAATCGGCGATGCTGGAGCAAGCCGTATAGATCACCAGAAAGAATGCCAATTCTCCGTACAGCTTGCGCAGCCGCCGCGTCGGCGCGCTCAACGTCCGAATCACCGCTAGCGCCGCCAGCGCGATATTGAGAGCGTCAAATATCCAGGTTTGCAGCAGGGCACGGGCGGTGTCGGAGTCGCCCCGCAGCAGTCGCACATAATTAAGACCAAAGAAAACGGATAAGAAAACGATCGCGATCTGCAGCGAATCCAGCAGGGTCTCCAGATCGAAACTCGGCGAGTCTCTCTCTTGATCCAGGAATAGCGCGATGGCGAAGAAAATTCCCTGTACATCGAACAGGATGCGCACGATGGAGAAGTTGGGCACCACCAGGTGCAGCCAGTTCTCGTAGTACATCCAGCCGATATCTGCTATGCCCCACGTGGCCATCCCACAGCCAGCCAGCAACCAGAATGGACGGCTCAGGCCCCGCCCGCGGCGCGACGCGCCCAAACAAGCTGCCGCGGCAAGGCCACTGGAAAAAATTTGGAGTGAAGTGCCGAGCAGGCCTCGCGCAGTAGATGTGCCGAGTGTCAGAATGCCCACAATATGGAGGCCAACGACGACGCACGCCAATGCCATCAACTTCCGAGACATCCTTAGGGGCTCCTTCGAAGGTCTGCCGAGTGGTTCTATTCTTCAGTTTAGTGCAGCTCTAGGGGAGGACAGCGAAGACTTAAACAAGGAGTTCCCAAATGGGAAATGTCCCCGGAGAGACCGAAGCCATTCCGTAGCCTTAGTAATTGGTTCTTTAGCAGAAGGCGTCCAGTCAACAGGCCCGCCTAGCGGCCTTCCAACGGGTAGCGATCCTGGGACTGCACGGCCGCGGCGACGCGCCGGCGCAGGGCAATGGTGTCCACCGGCGCCCGCTTCGCGAAACGCTTTAGGACGGCCATCTGCGTTGTGAGCATGTCGCCTTCGTGGATGGTGGCGATGGCGCGCTTGGCTTCGTGCTCGACTCGCTCGGCGGCGTCGTTGATGAATACGCGCGCGGAATCGATCATGGTTTGCGATGCGGGTTCACCCTTTGTCGCCGCAGCTTTTTGCGCGCGTAGCAGGCAGGACTCCATGGCGTAGATTTCCATGACCACGTTCGAAAGCGCGCCGATCAGTTCCTGCTCGTCGGCCAGCTTTTCGCGGAATTTCTGGACCGCGCCTCCGGCGGCTTGCAGAAACATTTTCTTGGAGTTGGCGACGACGCCGGCTTCGCGGGCCAGCACGCCTTCCGGCGCTTCTTCGAAAGACGGCCCCGCGAGGATTTCATCCGTCAGCTTCATGGCCGCCGGAATCAGAGGCAATTGCCCCCCCATCGCGCGCTTCATCAGCATCTGGATGATCAGCATGCGGTTGATTTCGTTGGTGCCTTCAAAGATGCGGTTGATGCGCGAGTCGCGGTACGCACGGCAAACGGGATACTCTTCGTGAAAACCGTAGCCGCCGAAGATTTGCACGGCTTCATCCACGACAAAATCCAGCATCTCGCTGCCGTAGACCTTGGCGATGGAACTCTCGATCGCATATTCCTCGAGAACTTTCATGGTGTTCTGAATCTTGTCCCCTGAGCCAGAAGCCGCCGCCATCGCCGCCTCAATGTTTCCCGCCGAGCGGTATA
>QHZC01000630.1:2223-3266 GCA_003224515.1 Acidobacteriota bacterium | reverse complement strand
CATGGCGGCACGGTTCATGGACCGCGTCCGCGTGACTACAGTTACGCACTTCCGAAGAAAATTCTGCTCGGCGCGCTGCGCTCGGCTCTTTCGGCAAAGCTCGCGGAAGAAAAGCTGACCGTGGTGGACGGCTGGCAGCTGGATTCGCACAAGACCAGCGGCCTGGTCAGCGCGCTCGATAAGCTCAGCTTCACGAAGTCCGCTCTGCTCGTTTCACACGGCGAAAACCGCAACTTGGAACTCGCCAGCCGCAACATCGAAAGCGTAAAGCTCGTGGCGCCGAATGCGCTTCAGCCGTACGACGTTTTGAAGCATGACCGACTCGTCCTCTCGAAGGACGCCGTGGCGCGCCTCATTCGTTCGCTCGATCCGGAAAAGAAGCCGATCGAAGCGCCGCACGTTGAAACAATTGCTCCGGCGCCGGCCGCGAAGAAAGAAGCCGCGCCGAAAGCCGAAGCGAAAAAGCCCGCTGCGAAAAAGGCCGCAAAGCCCGCAGCGAAGAAATAGGGGAAGGGATAAGCCATGGCAGCAACCCCTCACTATCAGATTATTCGCCGTCCGATCATCACGGCAAAAGGTCTGGGCGTGAAGGAATTGCACGCGACGGTGGTCTTTGAAGTTTCCGCCAAAGCCACCAAGACCGAAATCAAGGAAGCCGTGCAGCAGATTTTCAAGGTGAAGGTCGCGGACGTTCGCACCGCGAATTTCCCCGGCAAGATGCGCCGCCGGGGCCAGAATGAAGGTTACCGGCGCGACTGGAAGAAAGCGTACGTCAAGCTCGCCGAAGGCGAAAAAATGATCGAGTACGCGGACAACCTGTAGTTCAGGGATCAGAGAGAAAGCGAAGCGGTAAAGAAAAAGTTTTAGAAGGTAAGAGGCAGCGATGGGACTGAAGAGCTTTAATCCGTACACAGCGTCAAGACGGTTCATGACCGTTCTCGACAAGAGCGAAATCACCAAGCAGACGCCGGAAAAGGGTCTGCTCGAACCGAAAAAGCGCTCCGGCGGCCGTAACAACCAGGGCGAAATTTCGGCATGGCACC
>QHZC01000630.1:0-2124 GCA_003224515.1 Acidobacteriota bacterium | reverse complement strand
GGCGCTCTTGCACTATGCCGATGGCGACAAGCGCTACATCTTGCAGCCGGTCGGCCTCGAAGTCGGCGCAACGGTTTCGACCGGCGACGACGCGGACATTCTTCCCGGTAATGCGCTGTCGTTCCGGCACATTCCTCCGGGCACGATGGTGCACAACCTCGAACTGTATCCCGGTCGTGGTGGCCAGGTTGTTCGTTCGGCTGGAGCATCGGCACAGCTGCTCAGCAAAGAAGGCGACATTGCGCTGATTAAACTGCCGTCGGGCGAGGTCAGAAAGTTTTCCGTGGATTGCATGGCCACGGTTGGCCAGGTCGGCAATCTCGACCACGAAAACGAGACTTTCGGCAAAGCCGGCCGCACGCGCTGGCGCGGTATCAAGCCGACGGTGCGCGGTGTGGCGATGAATCCGGTCGATCACCCGCACGGCGGCGGTGAAGGCAAAGTGAAGGGCAATCATCCGCAGACGCCGTGGGCTTTCCCGACGTTGGGGAAGAAGACGCGAAACAATAAGCGCACCGACAAACACATTGTCGAGCGCAGGAAGTAAAAGCGAAAGGTTATTGCGGAGGGAAACCGGGCGGTGCAGTCAAGACCGCCCGGTGAGAGCAAAAACGATGCGAGCGACACATACAACACGAACAGCAGGACGACGCAGCCGGCCGGCAAAGCGCGCGGCCAAGCGCGCCGCCAAGCGGGTGGCCACGAAGAGCACGAAACCGGTACGTCCGCTGGTTAAGGTAGCGGTGGCTCCGCCGGAGCCGGTTCTGTACAAGCTGTGTAAGCCGGGCTGGGCGGTCATCGTGGAGCGGATTGCGAATGCGCAGGGCACGCGGTTTGTCTGCCCGTTCTGCCCGAAGTCGCATCGCGTTCCCGGGCCGGTACGAGGATTCAAGAAGATGCGGCGGGCACCATGGGGCCGCTTGCGGCGAGTGGAGGAATAGGGAATCGATGGCACGCTCACTGAAAAAAGGGCCGTTTGTGGATGGTCACCTGCGCGTCAAGGTCGAAGGACTGAACACGCGCAACGAAAAAAAAGTGATCAAGACGTGGTCGCGGCGTTCGACGATCGTGCCGGACATGATCGGGCACACCATCGCCGTGCACAACGGAAAGAAATTCATTCCCGTGTATGTGACCGAGCAGATGATCGGACACAAACTGGGCGAGTTCGCCCCGACGCGTTCGTTCAAGGGCCACGGCGTGAAAGCGGCGCTCGAGAAGGCGGCGGGCCCGGCACCAGCAGGAGGCGGCGCCGCACCAGCGACAGCACCCGCAGCGCCGAAGGCATAAGTCATGGCTGACGTCCAGACACAGAATGCAATGATTGAAGCGCACGCGCTGGCGCGGCACGTAAGAATGTCGCCGCAGAAGGCGCGGCTGGTGATGGATCTGATCCGGGGGCAGAAGGCGCAGGATGCTTTGCAGACGCTGAAGTACACGCCGAAGCGCGCGGCCAAGCACATCGAAAAGGTGCTGCGCAGCGCGATCGCCAATGCGGAGCGCAAGGCGGAGGACTCCGGCGCACCGCTCGATGTGGACATGTTGTTCGTGGCGCAGTGTTTTGTGAATGAAGGGCCGCGCTGGAAACGGTTGCGCCCCGCGCCGATGGGCCGGGCGTTTCGTTACCAGAAGCGCACCGCGCACCTTTGGGTGGGCGTGGCCGAGCATCACGTGGCGGCTGCGGAACGCGTGGCGGCAAACGTCGCGGAGGCCGAAGCGCAGAAGGGCGTGCGCGGCACCGCGCGCCGGGTTCGCAAGGCTTTGACCGGGAAGCAAGCGCCCTCGAAAAAGGGCAAGAAGTAATCGGCCGTCTTACGGCCGCGCAAGGATCAAGGAGAGTCATGGGACAGAAGACGCACCCGTATGGATTCCGGCTAGGCTACAACAAACCGTGGAAGTCGCGGTGGTATGCCGACAAGGACTACGCCGATCTTCTTCATGAAGACGTCAAGCTCCGCAAAGAGCTGAAGGAAAAGCTGAAGAGCGCGGGCATCAGCTCGATCGACATCGAGCGTGCGGCGAACAAGCTGGTGGTGCGCATCTATACCGCGCGGCCGGGCATCATCATCGGGCGCAAAGGCGCGGAGATCGATAAGCTCAAGCAGGAAGTGGAGAAGCGCACCA
>QHZC01000121.1:7131-11603 GCA_003224515.1 Acidobacteriota bacterium | reverse complement strand
GATTGGCCTTAGACTTTGCGCGAGGAAACTTTTTCGGGCGCATTTGCGTACTTATGGGTAGAGACACCAGGATAAATCGCTCTGTGGGGGTGACCCAATGACTTGCGTAAACTGCCGAAAAGATATCGCCGTCGGTTCGAGATTTTGCTACAACTGCGGCGCCAAACAGCCGGAAACGCCTGCGCCGGGCCTGTCGCCGGAGACGGGCGGCAAAAAGAAACTGATGCGCTCGAGCACCGACAAGAAGATTGCGGGCGTGTGTGCCGGATTGGCGGACTATTTTGATCTTGATCCCACGATTGTACGGGTCCTGTGGTTACTGGCGGTGCTGTGTGCCGGGACAGGCGTGCTTGCCTACGTCATTCTTTGGATTGTGCTCCCCGTTGCTCCGGCTGGGGTAATTCCGACCTCGGCAGCCACAGCTTCTTAGACTTCCAGCGAGAACTAAACCCAGGGATCATTCGGTCATGCTTCAGTTTCCGATGCCCGCATGAATCAGCCACTGCCTTCGGTCTATGTGCTGATACTCTATTTCCAACAGCTGTTCTGGCGAACGGGAGACAGAACTCTGAAAGGCTTGTTTCTGTTGGGGGCCCTGGCTCTCTGGCTGCCTGAGATGGCGTTGTAGGCTTTGAACAGACGAGAACTCAATGGCAAGCTCGCTACCTTCCTGCTCCCGAGCAGTCTTATGATCGTTTAGCTACTGGTTTCGGGTCCGGGGGTTCCACTCTACTGGGCGTTCTCCTGGGCACGGTCATCTCAATTTACATGTTCAATGCTGTAACGTGTGACGGCGGAGTGTACGCGCTAAATTCTCGTGCCCCTGAACCATTTAGTTTTCGAGAGACAAAACTGGATAATCCCTCATAGAGAAGCTCAGAACAGCTAGTGAACTGAGCGTACTCGGAATATTTGTATCAACCACGCTGTCAACGCTTGCTTAGCTCGCCGTTGAAGTACGAACTTCGAATATTGGGGGGGACGTGACTTGCCTCCGCCTCGAAGAGGGGGTGATCAAGAGACACTAGTCCTGCGCCGATGGCGTCGAGCGCGAAGCTTCCTGCCAGCATCGCGAGGGGAATTCGTAATTCTTAAACATCCCGGATGACCACAGACTTTTCGATCATAGACAACGATTGCGTCGCATGATGGCCTCCCGGCACGCAAATCCATTCCGAGCGAATCGACTGCGATGGCTTCTCGATTACCTTAAGATAAACAAGGCTAACGGGCCACGGATTGGGCCCAACTGGCGAAGGCGTGCCAGGCTCCCGTTTTGCCGATCGGTATCCTTATCTGCTGCACCAAGATGAGGAATGCTCCCGCCCAAAGCGTAGCGCGATAAACCTTGCGCATGGACCACAGGTCGTAGGCCACCAGGAACAATAGGAAGATGTAGGAGGACAGCCCTGCCATAACCGGATTTCCACGGACCAAGTCGAAGGGCCAACGGCCGAAAGCGGCGATCAGTAGCGCAGTCGTGGCGATGAGGATAAGGCGCTTGTGTGCCGGGGGATTGCCGCGGGCGCGGAAGGCAAAAAAGACCAACGTTCCAAAAATCAGCATATCCGAAAGAGGAACGATGTAGAAAAGAACGAGCGCATCGGTGGCCGCCAAAACCCCCAGAATGACCATCAGACACGCCAGGAGAAAGCCTGCAATGCCGAAGCGGCGATGGATGTCCACGCGGCCAGCGGAGATCAGGGAGACTTGGGTGACGAGCAAGAGGACCCAGCAGGAAAATGCCGCCCCGTGCAAGTGAATGGTCAGACTGGGCAGTGGCGCGCGAAACACTCCGGCGAGATAGTAGGTGCGCGCAAAGCCTGCGAAGACGGTGGCCAAGATAAGCAGGGCCATGGCCGAGAAAAACACATGGTCGTAACGGCGTCCTGGCAGGCCAATGGAAGGCTTCGTGGGATTGCTTGGGTGTGCTACGACTGTGGCCATCGTCCCTCTTTGACCAGCTGTCTTGACCGAGATTTCCTAAGGCCCTGAAGAGTAAGAGAAGTGTAGGACAAGTTGACGTTGGATGGCTAGCCAAAACTGATGTTTACACGGGCGAAAGAAACGAAACCTTTCCAAGACCAGTTCGCATCCAATTGCCCGCTAAGCCGCGTTAACGAAAACTGCGCCCGCGAATGATTCGGCCGCCAGGGATTTACCTGGCGAGCTTCGAATATTTGGGAAAACGTGACTTGCCGCCACCCTCGAAGAGGGGATGGTCGAGAGACAGTAATCCTGCGCCGACGGTGGCCAGCGCGAAGCTTCCGGCCAGCATGGCGAGGGGGAATTCGTAATTGTGCACCGCCAGGTAGCTAGCGGTGCTGTGGACCTTCCAGATGGCCACGCCCATCTCAATGGCCAGGAGCAGCGCCGCTGCCCGCGTGAACAACCCTAAGACCAAAAGAATGGCGCCGAAGACTTCCAACACACCTGAAATGTAAACGAAGTATCCCGGCAGGCCGTGCTCTACGAAGAAGGCCTGCATCCCCGGCGCGGAGTGCGCCACCTTCGGATAACCGTGCGAGAAGAAAATCAGCCCGAGAACCAGGCGGAGGATCAGCAACCCCAGCGGCTGAAGCGAATTGAGAGACTTCATGAATAATCCTCCGCGATTCGTTGCGGGAGTTTGAGCGCTTGGGGATTTTAGCAGAAATGGAAAGCCATGCCGGCGACGCAGGCGTTGCCAGCGTTTCAGGTACAATCGTTAGCGAACCAAGAAGAACAAAGGGAAATCATGGCGAAGGTTATGACCATTGGCGTTGTGTGTGGCGCATGAAGAGGAAACTCCTCATTGCGGTGCCGCTGCTTGCTCTGGTAACGCTGGCGGCGTGGATGCTCCGGCCCAAGCATGAAACGCTGGGCGAAGCGTTTGTCAGCGAAAAAGGCGCTCCTCTCCTGAGCAGCATCGCCCAGGTCCGCGAGCAAGTGGTCATGCTGCATTACGGCGAGCGGGTGGACGTGATCGGCAAGCGCAACGACTACGTAAAGGTCCGGACCAATGCAGGCACGGTTGGCTGGGTGGAGAGCCGGCAGTTAATGGAAACAGCCGTATGGCAGCGGAGCATCAAGCTGCTGGATCAAACGCGAGGAATGCCCGTGCAGGCGCGCGGGCGCACCAAGGTGTCCACCAATATGCGGGTCCAGCCTGGGCGGATGGAGCCACGCCTCTATCAATTCGGACGAAATGTTCCCGTGGAGATTGTGGGCCGCGCCGTGGCGGATTGGGTGCAAGTCACGGATGAGAAAGACGCATCGAGTGAGCCTGAAGAGACGAAGAAAGAGGACTGGCTTCTGGTCCGCGGCGTCGCTACGCGGCCGCCTGGGGAAGGCTCGGCTCGCGGAGCCGAATCCACAAACACAACGCAACCCGGCGATCAAACTGTGCCTATCGCCGGCTGGGTGGTGGCGCGTTTCGTCGAGCTGGATCTGCCGGATGCGGTGCGCGAAGGAGCGGCTTCCGCAAATATCCGCCCGCTGGCATGGTTTGAACTGAATCGCGTGAGCGACCCGTCTGGCGGCAAGCCGCAGTACCTCGTGGCCGCAGCGCGCGGGCCGGAAGGCCAACTCTGTGACTTTACGGCGCTGCGCGTCTATACCTGGTACGGCAAGAAGAGCCGATACGAGACCGCGTTCATCGAAAATAATCTGTGCGGCCAGTTACCTGTTCGCCTGGGCAAAGGGCCCAAGGGCGAGCCCGAGTTCCGATTCCGGGTGATGGACGGGCACAACGAGGAACGCGTCTACCGTTTGAACCAAACGATTGTTCGCCGGGTCCGCAAAGCGGGCGAAGCTTTTGGAAAACACGGTTCGGTGAGGAAGGCAAAACGGGAAGCGAAATAAATCATTTGGTTCGAATTGTTGTGGATTTCAATTTGGTTTTCGGATGGATTGAGGAGTGATCGAGGTGTCGCTTGCCCATTGGGGTGAGGGGACTAAGGCGGAGAGTGAAACGATGACACTGCATATCAGCGAGGCGGAAGTGCGGGCGATGTTAACGATGCCGCTGGCGGTGGAGGCCGTGGAAGAGATTTCGCGCAAGCAGGCGACGGGGGAAGTCGTCGTCCACCCCCGTAGGCGATTCGAATTGCCCGGCGGCGGATTTTTTCACTATATGGCCGCGGCGGATTTCTCCCTGGGCTTTGTCGCGATGAAACAGTACACGTATGTGCGCGACAAGCTGCGGTTTCTTGTCCCGCTCTACGAGATGCGCACCGGCGACTTGTTGGCGCTGATCGAAGCCGACTACATGGGGCAGCTGCGGACCGGCGCAGCCTCCGGCGTGGCCACGAAATACCTGGCGCGTAAGAGTGCGCGCGTCGCGGCAATCATCGGCACCGGCGGTCAGGCGAAAACGCAGCTCCAAGGGGTTGCGGCAGTTCGAAAGCTGGAATCCGCGCGCGTCTATGGTCGCGATGCGGCCAAGCTCGAAAAGTTTTGCAAAGAGATGTCCGAGAGGCTGGGCATCCCCG
>QHZC01000121.1:0-7065 GCA_003224515.1 Acidobacteriota bacterium | reverse complement strand
CCCGGGGCGCACATCAATGCCATTGGCGCCAACCACGCGCACAAGCGCGAGCTGGACGATGAAGCGGTCGCCAGTGCCGACATCATCATCGTGGATTCCGTGGAACAGTCGCGGCAGGAAGCGGGCGATTTGATCATCGCTTTTCATGGCGATGAGACTTGCTGGACAGGGGTCAAAAAGCTTTCCGAAATTGTCGCCGGGAAAGCCAGTGGCAGGACCAGCGATACGGAGGTCACGCTCTTCAAGTCAAATGGGATTGCATCGTGGGATCTCGCCGTGGCCATGAAGGTCTATGCCATGGCCCGAGAGAAAGGGCTTGGCAAGGAATTGCCACTGTGGAGTGACGACGGGAAGGGTTAGGAGGGCCGCCTAAGCGCCTTTTCATTGAGCTTGCGGCGCAGGGCATCGTGCAGCCGCGACTTCACCTCGCCGGGCAGTTCGACCGGCTTCGAATCGCAGAAGACATCCACGGTTAGTCTGGTTTGATCGACTACCATCTTGCAGTCTTCACAGTGCTCGAGATGGCGCTCGAGTTCCTGCTTAATCGATAGCTCGAGTTCACCGTCGATATAGTCCGAGATCTCCCGGAGGACGCCTTGGCAATTCAATTTGTGCCACCCTGCCGAAAATAGTGATTCAGCTTTTGCCGAAGTTTGAGCCGAGCCCGAAGCAGGCGGGACTTTACTGCAGGAACCGAAATGCCGAGCACTTTGGCGGTTTCTTCGGTCGAAAGCTCTTCGACGTCGCGCAGGACGAAAACAACACGGAAATCCGGCTCAAGCTTGTCGATGACCTCAGACAGGATTTCGTGCATTTCCGTCTGGGCAAAACGCTGCTCGGGGCTTGGTCCCCAATCTTCAAGCTCGCGGGGCATGAGGTCTTCGTCGCCTTCAATCGGCTCGTCGAGCGAAAACTGGTTCGGGCGGCGTTTGCGGAGGCGCATCAGCGCTTCGTTCGCGGCGATGCGCACGAGCCAGGTGTAAAAGCGGGAATCTTCCTGGAAATCCTTGAGGTGCGCGTAGGATTTGAGGAAGGCATCCTGCATGGCGTCTTCAGCGTCTTCACGATTCCGTGTGATGTTCATGGTCAGCCGGAAAATTTTCGCTTCGTAGCGGTTTACCAGCTCTTCGAAGGCATGCGTATCGCCGCGCTTGGCGGCGGCAACCAGCAGGTGCTCGTCGTCGCGCGCTACGGTGGAAGATAGGCGGTGGGGATTCGGTGCGCTCAATGGTTTAGGCAGGCCCATGGGAGGCCGCATCCTCACTTTCGCTTGTATAAAGGTAGCACAGAGCATGGAACACTTCCGCCGTCCTCCCACTTTGATGCTGCTGCTAGCGATGAGATTCAGGAAATGAGCGAAAGTTACGGCGTTGCTGCGCTTTGCAGAATGGCGTGCCTTTCGAAAGCCGTACTCAAGTCATTCATTGTTAGCTACTTAGCGGCCTTTGCGGCGCATCCTGTCACCGGCCGAGGTGACGCCCTTCCTGTGAACTGACTCGAAAATCCTTGCCGCATGGAAGTTGCCGCTTGGCGGCACCACGAGTACAATTTGGCGCGGGAGCTCTTCGACGAAGGCACTTCCGGCGGTCCCATTTCAGCGCAAACCTCGGTTTGCAGTTCTGAGCTTTGCGATCACCACGTACTGGATTTGGGACGTGCATCGAGCGCAAGCTTTTGCGGATTCTGTTTGCCCCCGGGCATGACGATTATGTCTAGGCCGCCGATGTCGAAATGCGCGCTCCCTACTTTGCGGGTAAGTACTAAAATCAAAGGCCATAGTAAGCTGGCGTAATGCGAACACTTCCCGACCACCTCCGCAAAGGCATGAAGCTCGTGATCGTCGGCTGCAATCCGAGTGAGTCGTCCGTTCGCGTTGGCCATTACTATGCCGGCCGCGGGAACGAGTTCTGGCCGATGCTCTATGAGAGCGGGGTTGTGCCGGAACCCTTCGATTATCACGACGACAAGCGCGTGATTGAATTCGGCGTCGGGCTTACCGACCTGGTGAAGCGTCCCACGAAAGGCATTGAGGAACTGAAGCGCGAAGATTACGCCGAAGGCCGCATCGTCCTCTCGCAGAAGCTCGAGGAATTCGCTCCTCACGTTGTGGCCTTTAACGGGAAACTGACTTACGAACAGTTTGCCCAGCGAAAATGCAAATTTGGCATACAGAAAGAGCTGCTCTACGGCGCGCGGGTGTATGTGCTGCCTTCCACGAGTGGCGCGAATGCCACGGGCAGAAGCGAAAAGCTGCGGCATTTTAGAAAGTTGGCGCAACTCGTTGCTCGAATCGGTAAAGAACACGAGGACCGAAGCCACTGAACGGAGTTGCCCGTGAGCAACACTCCACAACCTGCGCAAGCTGGACCAGTCATCCTGGAAGGGAAGCACGATGGCATCGCCACACTGGTGATGAATCGTCCCGACCGGTTGAATGCGCTAAACAACGAATTGGCAATGGCCGTCAATGATGCGCTCGGCCGTATCGCGGAAGATCAGAGTGTCGGCGTGGTGGTTATTACTGGCGCAGGGCGCGCTTTTTGCGCTGGCGGGGACCTTGGCGTGCTGGGAAAGGGCCGCCAGACCGGCGCCACCCATGAACTGGAGCCGTTGCTGCGCGCCGGCATGCAAATGGTCCTCAAGATGCGCACCATGTCCCAGCCCGTGATTGCCGCTGTGAATGGCGCAGCCGCCGGAGCGGGATTGAATATCGCGCTGGCTGCGGATATTCGAATTGCAGCGGAAGAAGCGACCTTCGGGGAGAATTTCGCCAAAGTAGGCCTGTTTCCGGATTATGGCGGCACATTTTTCCTGCCGCAGCTAGTTGGACCAGCGAAAGCTGCGGAGCTTTTCTACACCGGCGACATGATTGATGCAAAAACGGCGCTTGGTCTCGGGCTCGTCAACCGGGTCGTTCCGGGCACGCAGCTCGAAACGGAAGTGAAAACACTTGCACAAAAAATTGCTCGGGGTCCGTCACTGGCCATCGGTGCGGAGAAGAAAACACTTTTTGCCAATCAGGAAAGGGAACTTGCTCAGGCTCTCGATAGTGAAGTCCGGGAACAGATTCGTTGTTACTTGTCGGAGGACTGCAACGAGGGAATTAAAGCGTTCTTCGAAAAGCGGCATCCGAAATTTCAGGGCAAGTAGCCTCCCGATTCAAGCGCCGCGACGATCATGACCACCGGCCAGGAAACGATTCAGCTGCGGCTCGAACATCGAGCGGCGTGGATTACCCTCAACCGCCCCCCGCTCAACATTCTCGACGTTGCGATTATGCAGACGCTTGATGCGGTGCTGGAACGCACTCTTCCCCAATGTGATTTCGTGATTTTTCAGGGGGCTGGTCCCAAAGCTTTCTCCGCCGGGGCGGAAATCGCCGACCACACTCCCGAACGCGTCGAGAAAATGCTCTCCGCGTTTCACTCTGTCTTTTGCCGGCTGGCCGCCGCGGACTGCCTGAAGATCGCCGCCGTCCATGGTTACTGTCTTGGCGGCGGCATGGAACTAGCCACTTTCTGCGATTTCATATTGGCTGCCGAATCCGCCCAATTCGGCCAGCCGGAGATTAAGCTCGGCTGCTTTCCTCCAGTGGCTATGGTTACGTTGCCCCACCTCATCGGGATGCGCGCGGCGGCGCATTTGATCCTCACTGGCAATCAAATCGGAGCGGCGGAGGCCTGCCGCTTCGGCCTCGTCACCCACGTTGTTCCCGATGGCGAGCTTTCCCGAGCGGTGGACAATTTGCTCGCTGAGCTACGAGCCTTGAGTCCGGCCGTCCTTCGGCTGACTCGAAGAACCCTAAGGCGTGTCCATGCCCAAAGCTTTGTAGAGCAACTCCAAGATGTAGAACGCGTATACTTATCGGAGCTGATGCAGACCGAAGATGCTCAGGAAGGGATTCGCGCATTCTTTGAAAAACGCCCGCCTGTTTGGAAGGGAAAATAGATGGATAATTTAGAGATCACGCCGGCGGACGTGAAGGCCCGTTTGGATCAGGGCGAAAAGCTAGTTCTTATCGATGTGCGCGAGCCCTGGGAGTACGCCTTGTGCCGGATCGAGGGCGCAAAACACGTTCCGCTTGGCTCGCTGGCGGCGAGTTTAGAGACGCTTCCGGATGTGGACGAAGTGGTTTGTTATTGCCACCACGGCATGCGCAGTCTGGACGCAGCTGCCTGGCTGCGGTTTCAGGGTATCGAAAGAGCGAAATCTTTGGCCGGCGGAATTGAGCGCTGGTCGCTCGAGGTCGATCCGAAAGTTCCGCGATACTAAGAGCAGTCTTACTGCAGGGACGACCGCCCTGGCGGACTGTGCCACTGTGCCGGAGGACTTATCGTGCCGAGGGTGAAAATCAGATTCCTCGAGAAGCCCACGTGAACCACGTGCCGCAAAGCAAGAGGTCTCTTGCTGGAGATGGGCGCCGAACTTGAATCACGCGATTTGGATAAGCCGCGATTGACGGAGGACGAACTGGAAGAACTCATCGGCAACCGTGATTACAGAGAGTTCCTGAACACGCGAAATGAACTCTATCGCACGCGGAAAATGAAGGGTCATCCGCCCTCGCGCGCGGAGGCCATCAAGCTAATGGCCGAGGAGCCGAATCTCATTCGCAGGCCCGTAGTTATTCGAGGTTCGCAGATAGTGCTGGGTTTTGATGAACAGGCTTACAGGAAACTTGTGAAGTGATGGTCCGCCGATCGGAGACCCAAGGATGGAGGTAAAGACGATCGCAGTGATTGGCGCAGGCACAATGGGGCGGGGAATCGCCTACGCCGCTGCCTTCGGTGGTTACAACACCGTCCTCGAAGACGTTTCGCGCCCGGTGCTCGAACAAGGCATCGCCTGGATCCGGCAGTCGTTCGAAGAGGGCGTCACCCGCGGCAAGGTCGAAGCGGGCGTCCGAGATAGGGCGCTAGCGCTGATTTCGACTGCAAGCAACGTCGAAAACGCCATACGCGACGCCGATCTCATCATTGAAGCCGTCCCTGAAGAGCTGGAGATGAAGCTCGAACTCTTCACCATCTTCGACAAGTTCGCCAAGACCGGCGCCATTTTCGCAAGCAATACCTCTTCTCTTTCGATCACGGATTTCACGGACGTCACCGTTTCGCGAGATCGTTGCATCGGGATGCATTTCTTCAACCCGGTGCCGAAGATGAAACTCATCGAACTCGTCCGGACGCCGCTTACTTCCGATGAAACCGTGGCCACCTGCCGCGAGGTCGCCCGCCGCATGGGCAAGGAGGTCGTGATCGTCAACGAGGCTCCCGGTTTTATCACCACGCGCGTGAATGCCCTGATCGGCAACGAGGCTTTCAACATGCTGGAGGCTGGAATTGCCACCCCTGAAGACATCGACAAAGCGCTGAAACTCGGGCTGAATCACCCCATGGGCCCCTTTGAGTTGGTCGATCTCGTCGGCCTCGACGTGCGGCTTAAAATTCTTGAGTATCTCCATCAAACCCTTGGCGAAAAGTACCGGCCTAATTCCTTGTTACGGCAATACGTTCAGGAAGGACGGCTAGGCCGCAAGACCGGGCGCGGCGTTTACGATTACGCGCAGCAAAAAGCCGCGGAGAAAAAAGGCTGATTCGACCAGGGCGAATGGATTGATTCCACGATGAAATCACTCGCAGAGAAAATCGTCATTCAGCAGGGCGACCTGACCGAGATGGATACGGACGCCATCGTCAACGCGGCCAACAACGATTTGATTCTGGGCGCGGGCGTTGCGGGAGCGATCCGCCGCAAAGGCGGAGAAGAGATCCAGCGCGAATGCGATGCTATCGGCAGTATCCCGGTCGGCTATGCGGCCGTCACCACGGGCGGAAAACTGAAGGCGCGATTCGTGATTCATGCTGCCAGCATGCAACTCGGCGGGAAGACCAATGCGGACTCGCTGCGGCTTTCCGCGGCGCATGCTTTGAAGATAGCCAATGAGCGCGGCCTGAAAACAATCGCATTTCCGGCCGTTGGCACCGGTATTGCCGGATTTCCCCTGAAAGAGTGCGCGGAGATCATGCTTCGTGAGGCAGCACAGCATCTAAGAGGAGAGACTTCGGTTGAAACCGTCTACTTCGTACTTTTTGACGAAACGGCGCAAGGAGTTTTTGAGCGGGCCTGGAGAAAGATCCAGGCTGAGCCCGCTTCCGATTCGTCTGGAGCCAAGGGCGCGTGACGCCGCTCGCTGAACTGCTTGCCGAGCGCATCCGCCGCTTCGGCCCCCTCACCTTCGCGGACTACATGCGCGAATGCCTCTACCATCCCATCCACGGCTATTACAGCAAACCGGAGTCCAAGCGTTTCGCCGACTACTACACAAGCGTCGACGTGCATTCGATCTTTGCGCGCCTGCTAGCGCGACAGTTCCTTGAGATGTGGGAAAGCCTCGGTGGCCCTCGAGAATTTACGCTTGTGGAGGCGGGGGCGGGTGTCGGGCGGTTCGCTGGCTATGTTCTCGATTTTTGCGAAGCGCAGCTCCCGGCTTTTTATGATTTACTGCGATACGTCGCCGTGGAGCGCTCCGCCTTGCGGCGCGAACAGGCCACGATTCATTCGAAGCACCACGCGGCCGCCGGGCACTTTGTCGCCTCGGCCGAGATTCCGGCGCACCTCCCCGCGGGATGCTTCTTTTCCAATGAATTGGTCGATGCCCTGCCGGTACATCGGATCCTAATAGCTGGAGGCACGTTGAAAGAGATTCTCGTCGGCTTCCGCGACGGGCACTTTATCGACGTGTTGGCGCCGCTTTCGACTTGTGCCATCACCGAGTATTTTGCAGTGCAAGGCATCGCTCTGTCGGAGGGCCAGCATGCCGAAGCCGGGCTGGAAGTGTGCGACTGGATCAGTGAAATTGGCCGCCGCCTTGAGCGCGGTTACGTGCTCACGATCGACTACGGCCATCCTGCGGCTGATCTCTTTGACGATCACCATATGCGCGGCACGCTTCTCGCCTATCAAAATCATAGCGCCAGCGAAGATTTTTACGCTTCGCCCGGGGAGCAGGATTTGACCACGCACGCTAATTTCACCGCGCTCGAATTGTGGGGAAAGCGATCGGGT
>QHZC01000627.1 GCA_003224515.1 Acidobacteriota bacterium | reverse complement strand
GACCACGAGGGATTGAGCATTGCCGTACCCACCGTCGGGTAGGTGCTGTTGCCCCACAATGGCGGGTAGTAGGTCTGAGTCATCGCGTCGTGCAGGTAATGGCCCATCAACTGGAACTTGCTGTTGATGTTGTGGTCAATGCGAACCACGTCTTCCCGCACATTGGTCGGCTGGGCGATGGAGGCAATGTATTGACTGGCGCCGAAGTTCGGCTTGGGGAATGTACCCTGGTTCAGCTCAAGGACGGCGTTTTGATCGATCAGATTTGCCGGTATGACCACCGTGCCGGGGGTCGCCCCGCTGGGGAAGGGTGTTCCAGCAACCAAGCCATCCGACGCATAGAGCGCCTGTTTGGCCGGATCTTGAGTTATAGGAACAATGGGAGTCTTGCCGTTGGAAGGAACGGTATAAGTCAGAGGCTGCCCGAGCGTTGGGAAGTTGCTCGGCAGAATTGTGTTCGACACGGTCGGCGTGCTGCCTTGAATGAGTCTCCGCCACTCCTCGTTCACGAAGAAGAACGTCTTTTTCCCCAGTGGGCCGCCAAAATTGAAGCCGGGCACGTTCAGCCGAAACTCCGGCCGCTTCTTTCCGGCACGGTTCAGGAAGTAGCTGTTGGCCGCGTAGAGTTCGTTGCGGTTAAATTCCCACACCGAGCCATGGAACTGCTGCGTGCCGGACTTGATCACCATGGCGATGGTGCCGCCCGAACCGATGCCGTAATCCGGCCCGTAGTTGCTGTCGAGCGTCTGGAATTCGGACAGCGCATCAATCGAGGGCAAGGAACTGAAGCAGCCGCCGCAACCGCGATCGTTCAGCTCTCCTCCGTCCAGCAAATAAATGTTATGAGTGTTGCGGGTTCCATTAAAGCTGATGCCGTTGGCAGTCGTTAGGGCGTTCACTCCGCCAAAGGCGGGTAGAGTATTGGATTTTCCCATTCCTAAGGAGGCGAGCATAGTGACGTTGCGGCCATTGGTCGCCAGCTGGGTCACCTGCTGGCCAGTAATCAGACTGCTCACTTCATTACTGGCGGACTGCACCTGCAACGCATCAGCTTCTACGCTGACCGTCTGTTCGGTGCCACCAACTTTTAGGGCGATGTCCTCGACCAAGGTCTGAGCCACGTGAACAACGATGTCCGTCTTCGTGTACTTCGCGAATCCAGCTGCCGATGCTTCCAGTTTATAGCGTCCGACTCCCACGTTTGGGAACAGATAGGCGCCAACCGAGTTCGTAGTGACCTGTCTTATCTGGCTCGTCCCCGTGTTGGTGAGCGAGATCTGGGCGTTCGGAAGCGCCGCCCCCGTGGAATCTACCACGGTCCCAGTAATCGAGGCGTTCTCCTGTGCCACAGCAAAGGTCGTGAACAACAATACGAATAGAGCGGCCCGCGCAAATTGCACCCGCACATGACGCCGTGCTGGCTCTTGTCTTGTAGAAACGTTTCTGACACGGCGCACTTGGACTCTAAGGTGGTTCATAGTTACCTACGCTTTCTCGGGCAGCAGATCTCTTCCGCTACGTTCTGGTGTGTTGAGCCCCATTCATGGACCTCGGTGCAGATCTTGTGTGTCGAGCCGTGGGCGGGCCGGGGGGGCAGTAAACTTCTAGTAATCGTTTACTAGGGTGAGGCTTTTATGCCATTCCTATAAGGCTTGTCAAGAACTATTTTTGTATTCGAAGCCGACTCGCAGGCGCCGGCAGAGTCCAAGGTGGTATCGCTTCCATCGGGGGTGTCCCAATTTTCCACGGGAAGTCGGTCGTGAGTATTCGCTTGCTGAACAAACCCGGAACGAGTCGGGATTCGGCGAAGGCCCGTCTGCAGGACGCGGAAGGACGCACCATGAGCCGCGCAGTCTAAGGTCGCTTTGGGTCGCGTGCTCGCGGGAGCTTAGATGAAACGATACCCGCCCCTTCCCGCAGCAAATAGAAATGGTCTGCAGCCAGATTGGTCAGGGTCTCCACTGTGCCGTCAGGCCAGGAGATTCTAACTTGACCGACCCGTTCATGTTGACCCAGCCCAAAGTCAATTCGAAGATCGCTTTGCGACAGGTAGCTGCCCCCGCTGATCACTTCACCGACCTGAACTAGATTGCCGGCGGTTACCCGCACACGTGCGTTCAAGGCCAAACGATTAGTCTTGACGCCCTCAAGCTGAAAACTAATCCAATGATTCGGCGGCCCACCCTCTGGGCGCAGAATCATTGGCTTGCCCACCAGGTTTTCAACTACCGCCTCCAGCTTGCCGTCGTTGAAGAGGTCGGCAACTGCCATTCCCCGGCTGACCTGCGGAATCTGAATCGCGGGTCCCGCCTGCGTACTGATGTTCTTGAAGGCTCCGTTTCTCTCATTGAGGAAGAGCAGCTTCGGCTCACGGTACCGAAGCTGCGAGTGAACGCTGTCAACCTGTGGATAGACGTGTCCGTTGACCAGGAAAATGTCTTGCCATCCGTCATTATCAAAATCCACAAACGCTTCTCCCCATCCCACATATCC
The DNA here is from genome assembly GCA_003224515.1 of Acidobacteriota bacterium. Lineage (GTDB taxonomy): Bacteria > Acidobacteriota > Terriglobia > Acidiferrales > UBA7541 > Acidiferrum. The sequence continues at coordinate 2,535 of QHZC01000627.1, read as the reverse complement.
ACGGGTGGCCGCCGCAATACCCGAAGCGCTGGAGAGATCGGTGAATCTCATCTGTCCATCATTGCGATAGAGGGTGGCGTACTCGTTATCAAAATGCGAAATGAAAACAGACATGCGACCGGTATGCAGAAAGTCGCCTAGAGCAATGCCCATATTGGCCTGGGCGCGGCCGTTCTCGTCCAGTGCGATACCGGAGGAAAAAGCCGCATCCTCAAAGTTGCCGGCGCCATTGCCGCGATAGAGATAGTTTGGCTGGCTATCGTTGGCTACCAGTAAGTCGAGTTTGCCGTCATTATCAACATCCGACCACACGGCCGTCAGGCCGTATCTGTGCTCGGCATCCGCGACACCGGACGCTTCTGAAACGTCAGTGAAAGTTCCATTCCCATTATTTCGATACAAACTGTCGGGCGATCCCTTGAGACCGCGGGGGCCGCACTGCACATCAATGCCCATGTATTTGCATGTCTCGCTGGACCCGAATGCCGGCACATTGTCGAGGTGAAAATCTACGTAGTGCGCGACAAAGAGATCAACCCAACCATCGCGGTTGTAATCTCCAAAGGCTGCTCCTGTTGCCCATCCGGAGTCACGGCTCAACCCGGCGGTCTTGGTCACATCGGTAAATGTGCCGTCCCCGTTGTTGCGATAGAGCACCACCCCGCCAAAACAGGTCACCAGCAGGTCAGGCCAGCCATCATTGTTGTAGTCTCCGACCGAGGCGCCCATCGCCCAGCAGGGGTATGCCACTCCGGCCCTATCGCTCACGTCGGTAAATGTCCCGTCGCGATTGTTGTGGTACAAGGCGCTCCGCGCCTTTCTCTCACGGAGCGCCATCTCCACGTTTTGTGCATTGGTGAAATAAATGTCCGGCCAGCCATCGCGATCGTAATCGATCACGGCTACACCGCCGCTCATCGACTCCACGATAAACTTCTGCTCAGGGCTGGATAGATGTTCAAATTGAATGCCCGTCGAATCGGTGATGTCGACCAACTGTGGATAAGACTGGCGCGAACGGGTAGCAGCCAGTACGCCACGCTGGGGACGTGACTTCTGTACCGCCGGTTTTCGTCCAAAACTGCGCGGCGCTTGTCCCAACACTGCTGGAATGAGAACGAAACCGATGAGAGAGAGAGCAGACACGGCGACCAAGGCTTGGATCGGTGTTCGCAGACCCTTTGGTATCGCGAGACGGTGGGCGGAAGTTGGTTTTCTGTAGCTCATTCTCTTGTCTGATCTGTTCGCAACCAGGTGCGAACCATCCAGCGAGGAGGCCGTCAACAGATGAATCCAGCCACAAGCCAAAGACGAATCTTGCGCTTGAGTTGCATGCCCGCACCGGGGCACCGGGTTGAACTGTATGCTGCCTTCAGCGAGCGGCGCGCTTATCCAACTGAATCACCTGGATGGAGTATGGGGGTAACGTGTAATCCAGTTCACTACCAATGTTCGTGAGATTGCTCTCAATGGGCACTATGCGTCTCGGTTCGTCGATTGTGTTCGTCGCCTGGGTGCTGTTCGCTCGCAGCGTGATCAGCCTTCCCGTATTCGCCAGTGCTGGCCCCTCGAATTTGAAGTGAATCGACTGTGCCTTGGATTTAGCATTCACCAGCTTCACATAAATCCGGCTCTTCTTAGTGTCCTCGGTGACGGAGTAGAACAGTTTGGGTCCGTCACTCTCCAGCTTCGAGTCGAGGATTTCGTCTCCAAGGTGGGTGGAAAACATTGCTTGCGCGTAATAGCTCGGCGACCCGTAGCTCCGCATCGCGTCATAACCAATCAGGTCTGATTCCCACTGCATGCCACCGGGGTCGACATTCACGAACAAGGGCGCATAGGACGCCATAATCACGATGTCACTATTACGTTCCAGTCCAGTCATCCACGCCGAGTCGCCCAGTGCGGCTCCGAAGTTCGGCGTCGGCGACCCTTCCCGCGTCGCCCATTCCCCCACGAAGATTTTCGGACCACTCCGGTCGGTTTTGTCATAATGCGTCGTGTCTTGGAAGAACTCCGTGGCTCGTCGGTAGTAGTGATCATCGATTATGTCCGCGCGAATGCTCTTCACCGGCATGGATGCAATGATTTCAAGATCCGGATACTTGTCCTTGATCGCCTTGTAGAACTGAGCGTACCGACCGTCGTAACTTCCGGAGTGATCAAAGAAATCCTCGTTGCCGACCTCCACATAGGTCAATTTAAAGGGCTGCGGATGTCCATTTTTTGACCGAACTGCACCCCATTTCGTTTCAGCTTCGCCCCTCGCGTACTCTATCTCGTCGATTGCATCCTGTACGTAAGGATCCAGATCCGGGCCGGGGTTGACGTACTCCTGCGCCATCGAATATCCGGCGTACACGGCTAGCACCCGCTGCATGTCCAGGTCTTCGCACCACTCAAGGAATTCCAGCAGGCCAAGACCATCGGACGACCAATACCGCCACGGGCTGGGATGCGTAGCCCGGTCCACCAGAGGGCCGACAGTCTTCTTCCAGTCGTAACGCTCGGAAATGTGGTTACCCTCCAGGTAAT
>QHZC01000626.1 GCA_003224515.1 Acidobacteriota bacterium | reverse complement strand
AAGTTCTCATCATTTGAACCGACAACCTTTCGAGGCAAATTCCATATGTACGCGAACGCTGTTAATCGTCCAAGTGGATTGTTTCCGAGTGGCGCGTCACTCGGGGTGAATCTGCTCAACTAGCCGCGCCGACGCTCCCTGATAGCTCCACATTTTCGTCAAGCTGATCGGCGCGTGGCCGTCCTTGATGTTATTTTCGACGAGTTCGCCAACGACGAAACTCTTAGCCGTTTCCAACGGGAAGCTTAGCCTTTTCGTCCTTTTCGTAGTTTTGCTTGACACGCCCGTTATAATGGCGCCTCAGTGGTTTTCCCCCCAACGGACCCTGCTTGCAACTCGTGGAGGTAAGTGAAATGACTACGACCCGCCGCGACTTCCTGGCCGCCGCAGTGACTGCTGCGGGAGCCGCCGTAACCCCAGAGCTGGCCCACGCGCAAGAGCATGATCACGATCATGGCCATGATCATCAGGTTGTTCCTTCGGATCCTGCCCTGCGCGTCAAGGCGCTCGAATCTCTTCTGGTGGAAAAAGGGCTGGTGGATCGTGCCGCACTTGATGCGCTGATCGACACCTACGAGCACAAAGTCGGGCCTCGTAATGGCGCGAGAGTGGTGGCGCGTGCGTGGTCGGATTCCGCTTACAAGCAGAGGCTTCTGAGCAGTCCGGACGCTGCCATCGCCGAGTTGGGTTATGGAGGATTGCAGGGCGAGCACATGGTGGTGGTCGAAAACACTCCCAAGGTGCACAACTTGGTCGTCTGCACGCTGTGCTCCTGCTACCCATGGCCGGTTCTTGGCTTGCCGCCGGTTTGGTACAAGTCCACTGCGTACCGCTCGCGTGCGGTGATCGACCCGCGCGGGGTGTTGCGCGAGTTTGGCCTGGAGCTGGGCGACGATATCGAGGTGCGTGTCTGGGATAGCACGGCGGAGTTGCGGTACCTCGTGCTTCCCGAACGGCCGGCTGCCACTGAAAAAATGAGCGAAGAGGAGCTGGCAGCGCTGGTCACGCGAGATTCCATGGTGGGAGTAGGGAAGGTCACCTTACAGGCACAGGGAGCGCGTGCGTGAACGGCATCCATGACATGGGCGGCATGCACGGCATGGGGCCGATACAGCCGGAAAGAATTGAACCTGTGTTCCGCGAAGCTTGGGAGGGGATTCTGTCTACGTTGATTTATGGGACGATCACCTTGTGCCAGCTTGATTCAGCAGCGCGATTCGGGAAGTCGCGCCGCGCGCAGCGGAAAGGAGAGCACGCATGAACGGAGTACATGATCTGGGTGGGATGCAGGACATGGGCCCGGTTCAGGCTGAGAAGAACGAGCCCGTGTTTCATGAACCTTGGCAAGGTCGAGCGTATGCCGTTACGCGTGCCATGGGCGGATGGCGCAAATGGAATCTGGACGCGTCGAGGTTCCAGCGGGAGCAGATCGCTCCGGTAGATTATTTTCGACTGAGCTATTACGAGCGCTGGATAATGGCGCTGGTTGAGTTGATGCTCAAAAACGGGATGGTTACCCCGGCGGAGTTAGAGAGCGGGAAACCCGACCCAGGATCCGCGAAACAGACTCCGCCGCTCACCGCTGAAAAAGTAGCGATTCTGACTTCAAAAGGGGTATCCGCGCGCCGGGATGTTGCGGTGACGGCACGGTTTCACGTTGGTGAGCGGGTGCGCGCGCGGAATATCAATCCGGTCGGGCATACGCGCCTGGTGCGCTATGCGCGGGGGAAAACCGGGACGATTCATATGGATCATGGAGTTTTTTTGTTCCCCGACACGAATGCGCTGTTTCTCGGCGAGAAGCCCCAGCACGTCTACTCGGTGCGCTTTACCGCCCGCGAATTGTGGGGCGAGCAATCCGCGCCACGGGATTCTGTTTACATTGATATGTGGGATGACTACCTTGAACCAGCCTAATCTAACTCCTCAGCCTGAGAATCTGGCGGCACTGCCGCACCTGCCTCGCGATGAGGGTGGACCGGTCTTTGCCGAGCCCTGGCAGGCGCAAGCCTTCGCGCTCGCCGTGCGGCTCTCCGCGCAGGGGCATTTCACCTGGAAAGAATGGGCAGCCGCCCTGGCGGATGAACTTAAGACTGCCGCGGATCACGGTGAGCCCGATGACGGCTCGCGCTACTACCACCATTGGCTCGCGGCTTTGGAGCGTCTGGTCACAGAGAAACAGCTATCGAACCCCGCGGCAATGCTGGCGCGCAAAGAAGCGTGGGCTGAAGCTTACCGGCACACGCCACACGGCAAGCCTGTGGAACTGATGAATAGCGCAAGCTAGTGAGCGTTTTGATGTTCAAGTGGTTTTTCCCGGATTTTAGGAGGGATTTATGCAAACATCGGCAGTTTTGAATCCGGCCAACACGCAGGTCCGGGCTATTGCAGTTCCGTGGCCAGCCCTCGGAGTGCTAATTTTTGGGCTGGTCATGCTTTACTGCGTCGGCTTCTCCACCGTCACGCGAGCGCACAATACGGCTCACGACACGCGCCACGCGAACGGATTCCCTTGCCATTGAGGCAGTGGTGAGTCAGTTGCGAAAACTGATGGTGGTAGCGTTCGCGGCTGGTACGTTGGCAGGGTTGGCACTTTTTGCTGTCCAGTACATCACGGTTGTTCCGCTCATCCAGGCTGCGGAAACTTACGAAACAGCGGCGCACGAGGCCCACCACTCCAACGTTCCGAATGAAGACGAAG
>QHZC01000017.1 GCA_003224515.1 Acidobacteriota bacterium | reverse complement strand
TGGTGCAGCAACCACGTGGGTGGACATCAGCGGGACAACGGCGAAGCTCCCGGACATTCCGGTTAACGCCCTGGTGATTGATCCCGACGACGCGACTCACAACACGCTGTACGCTGGCACAGATATTGGAGCCTTTTTCACCACGGATGGTGGTCTGACTTGGTCGCCGCTGGGCGCTTTGAATTCGATGCCGAATGCGCAAATCCTTTCCCTGGGGCTTCATAACCCGTCGCGCACCCTGCGCGCGGCAACGCATGGGAGAGGGATGTGGGACATCAACCTTGGTGCTGGGCCAAATACGCCAGCCTTGCAGATCAGCAAACTTTCGCCTTTCTCGGCCAATGCTCCTGCCGGGGCGACCACGCTCACCGTCAATGGAACGGGTTTTACGGGCAGCTCGATGGTGATGTGGAATGCCAGCTCAAGGACAACCACGTTCGTGAGTTCCACGCAACTCACGGCAGCCATTACTGCTGCTGACTTGGCCTCGGGAGCCGTTGCACAGGTGAACGTGAACGACGGGGCCAGCACGAGCAATTCCTTGCCCTTCACCGTGCTTGGCCAGGCGCCGACGATTTCGAGCGTATCGCCAACCAGTGCGCCAGTGAATTCGCCAAATACCCAAATCACGGTAACGGGAACAAATTTGGGGGCAAACTCCAAAGCGATTCTGAACCCTTATACCGCCGGGACTGTAATCGCAACGACCTTCACGGATTCAACGCACCTTTCCGCGACAATACCCTCCACCTTCATGGCCAATTTTGGCAGCACAAACTCTGTGGGAGTTCAAAATCCCCCGCCAGGTGGTGCGACAACTCTTACGTCGGCGACCGTGACGTTGCCGACGTTTGTTGTCGTCGCTCCAGCGCCAGCGAACAATAACTTTGCGAGCGCGATGAGCATTGCTTCCACGACGTTCAACGATACCAAAGACAGCTCAGGCGCAACGACTGAGACAAACGATCCCACGCCGTCGTGCGTAACGGGGCGCTCGAACACGATCTGGTACAAAGTTGTGCCAACGGGGAGCGGGACCGCCAACATTGACACGATTGGTAGCAGCTACGATTCCGTACTTTCTGTCTGGTCCGGGGCGTCGCAAACGGCACTCACTGAGATTGGCTGCAACGACGACGTCAATCCCGGGATTGTGACTGTGTCCCAGTTGACGAATGTGAACCTAAATGCGGGTACGACTTACTACATTATGGTGAGTTCGTTTGGCCCGCCGCAACTGAATCCCATCGCTTTTGGTGGCAAGAGCGTCTTGAACTTCAGCTTCACAGGCACGATTGGCGGCGGAACCATGGGGACGTTCTCCATAACGGGTACGTCAGTGACAGCGATGGCGGGAGCCAGCGGCACCTCCGCGATTAATGCGGCTCCGGATGCAACATCGCCCGGTTTTACTGGAAACGTGAACGTCACCTGTCCAGCGGCGGGACTGCCCGCGGGCGTAACTTGTTCTCCGAGCCCATTGGTCATAACGGTACCCAGCGGCGGTGGTAGTGGCACGGGAAATTTGACAATCAGTGTGGCGGCGCCATCGACAACGCTCACGGCTTCGGAATCGCCTGTGGACCGCACCTACTATGCGGCGGGGACGATTCCTCCGAGCCAAGGCAAGGGGTGGTGGACGCTCAGCGCTGCCACCGGATTTGCGGCACTGTTCCTTCTCTTCCTGCCGGGACGGAAGCGGTATCGTGCGGCGCTGGGGCTTGGCCTTTTGTGCATGCTCAGCTTCGCGCTGGGTTGTAGCGGCTACAGCGGTGGTGGCGGAGGCGGGCCGGTCGCTACGACCACAAGAATAACCGTGAACAGCTCCAAGTTGGCCTCTAACGACCCGACTGGCTTCAAGTTCACCGTCAACGTAACGGCATCGGTGGGAGCGAACGGACAGGTGGAGCTCTTTGACGGAGCGACTACCTTGGGCGCAGCCGTGCCAGTTTCCAACGGAACGGCAATGATTACCTCGGCGGGTTTGGCGCCAGGCACGCACTCGATCGGCGCACACTATCTGGGCGATACATATACCCAGGCGTCCCAAAGCGGCACACTCAACGTGACCGTGACGGGCCAGACCACCTTTGTGCTCTCAGCGCAACCAGCGGCGTCCAACGGCACGCCGACTGTCAGCATCACCATCAATTAAGACCGCAAGTTTTAACGACCACGAGCGGCCCCGAATTTTCGGGGCCGCTCTTTTTATGATCGTCATTCCTCGCAACAATCATTTGGTCCACTCTGGTTCCTTGTTGCGTGCATCTACCGTGGCGTCCGCCCAGCGATTTTTCACCCTCGATTTGCTAAGTACTAAAGAAATATACTAGCTTTAAAGTGCTTTCTGCTATTCTTCCCCGGGTATAGCGATCAGACCCTCTCCTGCTCGTTTCCTCCCGTGCCGTCGTACACTCCTCTATTCCTCCCCTTTTTTCGTGCTTCCGTAAGCCATTTAAAATAAACACCTTATGAGAAACATGGGTGTTTTGCTTAACCAACGATCTGAAAGGATAGCTGTCCTTTTTGAAGCGAGTCGAACGATCTCTCCACACATGCGACGGGAAGATTCCCGCCCTACCAAAAAGGCTCTCTCCTCATTTGCGATAAAGCGTGTCCATCCTGAGCGACTTTCGGGTCGTCAGTTGATGTTCGGAGGGAAGAAGATATTCCAGAACTGAGGTGCGGGCGTCAGGAACTCGACGGGAACGAGTGAGCCTTCCTGATTCATCTGCGGCGAACGCACAACGTTGACCTCGACGCGTTGCTGCGTTTTCGGATTTTCCAGAGTGAACTTGGTGCCCTGGGCAAAACCCTCGGGAAGAATAATCATGCCACCGGTAGCGCTGACCGTATGCGTAAAACCCCGCATCGGCTCGGGCTTTTTGGCAATGTGGACGAGTACGGGCATGCGCAGGAGAACACGCTGAGCCCGGCGCCGCTCTTCGGCGGTAGGCTGCCGCGCGATTGCGGGGCGTACCGGGTGAGTGGGTGCAGGTTTTGTATTCGTTGCCGGCTTCACAGGTCCAGCCCCCAGAAATCCATTTCCGGGGCGACAAGTTCAACGCCGTATTCCCACCCGTCGGGGCGCTGGTTGCCCTTCCACACGATGATCGCGGCATTGCTGGAATCGGTAGCGAGATTATTGAGGGCCAGGCGGTGCTCGAGATTGAGCGACTGCGAGAGAACCACCATGCAGCCGTAAGGGTTGACGACCCGCGTATGCGCTTCGATACTGATGCGCTTCCCGGACTCGTCGTCCCATTCGAGGCGCACGGGTACGCGGGAGTTCATCCGGCGGCCACGGCGCTTCTCATGGTGCCGTGAGCCAAGGCGCTTGGTTTCACGCAGCTTTACCGACATTTTTGCCTCTACCAGGCCATGCTAGAGTTGAGGGCGAAAAGGGTCAATGGTACGAATACGGGTGGGAACGCGAAAGAGTAGCTGTCCGAAAGGACAGGTGAACACGCAGGAGCAGGACAGGCGGTGAAAAATCTGATCGTCAATGCGGATGACCTGGGGTGGACGGACGGCGTAAACCGCGGAATCGTCGAGGCGTTTCATCACGGGATTGTAACCAGCACCTCGCTGCTGGCCAACGGCGCTGCGTTTGCTGGGGGTGTGGAGGCCGCGCGGTCGGCGCCCGGGTTGGGCGTGGGAGTGCATTTGAACTTGAGCGATGGCCCGCCGGTGGCCGACCAGGAAAGTGTCACCAGTCTTCTGAATGACGTCGGCGAGTTCGCGGGCGGACCCGAGAGTTTGCTTCTGCGTCGCGCGCGGCGCGGGCTGTTGCTGGCGGAAGTGGAGAACGAGTGGGAAGCGCAGATTCAGAAAGTCCGCGATGCGGGAATCGCGGCGACGCACCTCGACGGGCATAAACATGTGCACATGTTACCGGGGCTGTTTGAGATTGCGCTGCGGCTTGCAAAGCGGCATGACGTTGGCCCGATTCGAGTTTCGTTGGAAGCGTCGAGTCTGCGCGCGGCCCTTTCTTCGGGCTCAAAACAGAATGCCGGCGTGGTTATGAAACAAGGCGTGCAGGCGCGCGGATTGAAACTACTGGCGCGCGATACGCGTGAGCAAGCCGAGAACGCTGGTATTTCCACGGCCGATTATTTTTGCGGAATTGCGCAAAC
>QHZC01000625.1 GCA_003224515.1 Acidobacteriota bacterium | reverse complement strand
CAAACCTGCCATCCAACCCCGGTGTTGTCAGCCAGTACTGCGACGGTTCACGAGTACCGCCGGAAAACGGGGGGCTTGGCTACCAAGTGCCTCCGGGCATTTCGGATGCGACCGTGCCCAATCCTATCTTCAACCTGACGCCAGCCGCGACCGTGGACGAGGGTAACAACTGGATCAACATCAGCTGGGGCCCGCTAGCGCTGACAAACCCCGTCACCGGCGCCGTGCTCGGCAACTACGTGCCGGTGAGCTCTGGTTCGGGGACCGTTGACAAGATCCCCCTCGGCACCGCCGCCTATGTCGAGGCACCGACGTTTGACTTCTTCGGTACTCGGAGAAAGGGCGCCGGGACAGTGACGCCGATCGATATCGGAGCAGTTGAGTTAGCTGGTACTACTACGCCCGCACCCACGCTGACCTCGATCGCTCCTACGTCAGGCGTACGCGGCACTAGCGTTCCGGTGACCCTCACCGGCACGAACCTTGCAGGCGCAACGGCGGTGAACGTATCTGGAACCGGCGTTACCGTGGGCGCCTTAACCATGACTCCCACTACGATTACGACGACCTTCACGATCACGTCCACAGCTACGCCGGGTGCGAGGACCGTCAGCGTCACAACGCCAGGCGGAACCAGCAACACCGTGACGTTCACGGTAGTCGCTCCGCAGGGTACGTTGAGCTTCACCTCTGCGACCAATGGAACACTAGGGACCTTACTAGGCGCGCGGACTCTCTCATTTGCGATTCCAACGTCGCGCGCTGCGGTCACCAGCGTGGTCACAGTGACTAACACCGGTGCCGCGCCTTTGCAAATCACAGCGGAGAACCTCCTGCTCAACATCGGAGGCTTGTACACTGTGCCTGCAACGACTTGTTCGTTCACGACGCCTCTGGCGATTGGTGGTACGTGCACCATCAGTGTAGGGTACGCAACACCGGCCATTCAACCAGCGCTTTCTGATGTGGGAGCGCTCGCCGTTCGCAACAACGGTAGCGGAACGGTTGCTCTTCCCGCTCCTCCGTACACACCACTTGCGCTGGTTGCGCGGTAGTCGTCGGCGGCTTGATGGCGATAACCAGGGTAGCTAGTGCCCGGTAGAAATAGACCAGTGCCGTCCCGCTCGAGGCGGGACGGCACTGGTGACTCTCTTTTTTCGAGGCCGAAGAGTACCAAGTAATACGCTGGCCTCAAAGAGTGACTTAGCCATTTGGCCCCTGGCTATCCCTGAGGATACGCCGCGGATTTGGCAACCTGTTTGCTCCTTGTCAGGATTAGGTACGCGCAAGACGCAGAACCTGATCTGTCGTAACCTATTCATTCTGCGTCTTTTCCGTAAGGTATAGGAGACTTGGCGCGGAACGGACCGTCCTAGGAATGGCAAGTTTTTTGATTAGAAGTCACACTGGCTCAGGCCGCGCCTTACCAGACAACCCATGAAGAAGCCCGCCATCTTAGCTTCGTTGGTGATCCTCGCGCTCCTTGCCTTCCTGGCAGGCCACTATAGTGCTGGGTTCTACCGCGATAGCCGTCCGGGGGCGAAGCACGTTCTCTACTACGTCGACCCAATGCATCCGTCCTACCACTCGGACAAGCCGGGCATCGCTCCCGACTGCGGAATGGCCTTGGAACCTGTATACGAGGGCGAAGATCCGACGGCAAAGCTTCAATTGCGCCCCGGTGCAGTTTCGATCAGTCCGGAGAAGCAATTGCTCATAAGGGTTCGTGTCCTGGCTGCCGAAAGAAACACCGGATCTCGTCTAATACGCACGACCGGACGCGTGGAGGCGGACAGTAGCAGGATCTTTCGGGTGATGTCGGGCGCGGAGGGCTGGGTGCAGTCCGTCCAGAGCAACCCGCCAGGGACATTGGTCAAGAAGGACCAGCTTCTAGCCTCAGTTTACAGCCGCGAATTTCGCAATGCCGAACAGGCCTACCTTGGCTCCCTCGCCAGCCTCGATCGTCTGAAAACCAACCGCGATCAGGAGGACTCCACAAGAACGAGCGACGCCAGCTTGCGAATCAATGAAGAACAGTTGCGTTCCCTCGGGATGGGTGATCCGCAAATAAAGGAGCTTGCCAAGACGCGCCAGATCACTCGCGATATCACTTTGACTTCTCCCATTGATGGGATCATTCTTTCGCGGGACGTTTTTCCCGGCGCGAGATTTGACAAAGGCACCGAGTTTTACCGCATCGTCGATCTGCGCAAGGTCTGGATTACGGCTGACCTGTTTGGAGGAGATGCACAGTTCTTCACTCCTGGTGCGCGGGTGAAGGCTTCCATTCGCGAACGGGGGAAAACCGTTTTTGCCACCGTCAGTGATACGCCACCGCTTTTCGATCCGGTGTCGCGCACATTGAAGCTGCGGCTGGAGGCCGCAAACCCTGGCTTTCTCCTTCGACCAGATATGTTTGTGGATCTGGAATTCAGCGCCAAAGCCCCCTCGGGGCTCGCGATTCCGCAGGATGCCGTCATTGACAGCGGTCTGCAAAAAATTGTCTACGTGGAAGCCGGCGACGGGGTGTTCGAGCCGCGACCCGTCATCCTTGGAACTGCTTACGGTAATTTCGTCATTGTTACTAGCGGCCTGGCTGTCGGCGAGAAAGTTGTTACCTCCGGGAATTTTCTGATCGATTCGGAGAGTAAGATGCGCTCCTCAGCGCGCATCTCTCCCTCCGCTATAAAAGATGCGCACCTGCCCTCAGACCAGAACGCATTCGCTTTGCGCGACCCGGTCTGTGGAATGCAGCTCGATCTGAACCGGGCTTCCTCTGCGGGCCATTCGGAGAAATACCACGGCGAAGTGTTCCAGTTCTGCTCGGACAAATGTCAGAAGAAGTTCCAACAGGATCCGGCGAAGTATGCAGGCGTAAAACTGAGTTCCGCCTCGGATCCGGCGCACGCTTCGAGACCTGAATGATTAATCGGATCATCGAATTCTCCGCAACCAACAAGATTCTGGTATTCGCCTTACTCGCCGCAGCTTGTCTCTGGGGAGCATGGTCAGCCTTCCATCTACCTTTGGATGCCATCCCAGACCTGAGCGAGACCCAGGTAATCGTCCTCTCGCGTTGGGATAGAAGCCCAGACATTATCGAGGACCAGGTCACTTATCCCATTCTCTCCGCTATGACCGGCGCGCCGAAAGTCCGGACCGTTCGCGGCATCTCGGACTTTGGGTACTCCTATGTTTATGTAATCTTCGAGGAGGGCACCGACATCTACTGGGCGCGTTCTAGGACCCTCGAATATCTTTCCGGCGTGACTTCGCGGCTTCCCCAGGAGGTCAAGACAGAAATTGGGCCCGATGCGACGGCGCTTGGTTGGGTTTTCCAGTACGTTCTCAAGGACGAATCCGGGCAACACAGTCTCGGTGAACTTCGTTCTTATCAGGATTGGTATCTCCGGTATTACTTGCGAGCCGTGCCCGGAGTTGCCGAGGTCGCTTCCCTCGGTGGATTCACACAGCAATACCAGGTCAATGTAGACCCAAACCGGCTGCGCTCCTATGGAATCCCCATCTCGCGCGTTGCCGAGGCCGTCCGCGAAGGCAACCGCGAAACTGGAGCGCGGCTGCTGGAATTCGGCGGCGCCGAATACATGATCCGGGGCCGCGGATACCTGGGCTCAACCAAAGATATCGAGGAGACCGTCCTGACGGCCGTTGACGGGACTCCGATCCGGATCAAGGATGTGGCTCGCGTGGTTATTGGTCCCGATCTACGGCGCGGCACCACCGATCTGAATGGCATGGGGGAAGTGGTCTCCGGAATTGTAGTCACGCGCGAGGGCAGCAACGCCCTCGACGTGATTGACCGCGTCAAGGCCCGGTTGAAAGAAATCGAGCCAAGCCTGCCCCAAGGAGTCAAGATTGTCCCGGTTTACGACCGCTCGGATTTGATCCATCGTGCCGTTTCGAATGCGCGCCTGACGCTGATCGAAGTGATGATCACCGTGGTCATCGTGATTGCGATTTTTCTCTGGCATTTCCCAAGCGCCGCGATTCCCGTTGTCACCATCCCGGTCACCATCCTGCTTACCTTTATTCCGCTGCATTTTGCCGGCGTGAGCATAAATATCATGTCGCTGGCCGGCATTGCCATTGCCTGCGGCGAGCTCGTGGACGCCGCCATTGTCGTTGTCGAGCAGACGCACAAGAAGCTGGAAATCTACGAGCAATCCGGCAAGCCATTTCTCCATAGCGAAGTGATTTTGGCGGCCGTGAAGGAAGTAGCTGGGCCCACATTTTTTGCTTTGTTGGTTATCGCCGTAGCTTTCTTGCCGGTTCTCGCCTTGGAAGGCCAGGAAGGCAAGCTCTTCCGACCGCTGGCCTACACCAAGAACTTTGCCATGCTGGTGGCGGCCGTGCTCGCCGACACACTAACTCCGGCACTTAGGCTTCTGCTCGTGCGCAACAGGCCCATCGTCTTCGATGCCGGCACACGGCTTCAGCGTTTTCTTGATTCATTATTGGGTGGCAAGATCCGATCACAAGAGGAACACCCCATCACCGGGCCACTCATGCGTATCTACGCCCCCGTCGTTCGCTGGACTCTCCGTTGGAAAACTCAGGTAATTGCAGCGGCGATCGCCCTCGTTCTCCTGGCGATTCCCATGTACTGGACGCGCGGTTCGGAGTTCATGCCCCAAGTGGACGAAGGCTCCCTCCTTTATATGCCTACCACGATGCCGGGTATTTCCATCGCGGAGTCGCAGAAACTTCTCCAGCTGACGGATCAGATCTTGATGAGTTTCCCGGAAGTCGATCATGTCCTGGGCAAAGCGGGACGCGCGGATACTCCGACCGATCCGGCGCCGCTCTCCATGCTCGAAACTGTCATCGTGCTCAAGCCACAATCGGAATGGAGGGATGCTCACGTCTGGTATTCCTCCTGGGCGCCACAGTGGCTCCTTCCCGTTCTACGGCACATCACGCCCGACCACGTCTCGCAACAGGAACTCGTAGCGGCGATGAACCAGGCACTGAATATCCCGGGCCTCTCGAATTCCTGGACCATGCCCATCCGGGGACGCATCGATATGTTGAACACCGGCATCCGTACACCGGTGGGCCTCAAGATTCAAGGCGCTGACCTGAACAAGATGCAGGAGATCGGGCGGCAGGCGGAAAAACTCCTCAGCGTTGTGCCCGGCACGCGAAACGTATTTGCGGAACGCATCGGCGATGGCTACTTTCTCGACGTGAAGTGGGATCGTCAGGCATTGGCCCGCTACGGGCTCTCGATCGAAGATGCCCAGAACGCCCTCTCGACCGCGGTTGGCGGAGAAAACGTCAGCACCGTGATCAAAGCCAGGGAACGATACCCCGTCAACGTCCGCTATCTTCGCGACTTCCGGTCAGACCTCGAGTCGCTCGGCCGCGTGTTGGTGTCTGTCAGCGGCGATAAACAAATCCCATTGTCCGAGCTGGCCACCATTCGTACTTTGACCGGCCGTTCCATGATCCGCAACGAAGACGGATTGCTCACCGAGTATGTTTTCGTCGACGTGACGGACGTCCCCGTCGGTGATTATGTCGAACAAGCACAAGGCGAATTGCAAAACAAGCTGAAGCTCCCGCCTGGCTACTCGATGTTGTGGAGTGGCCAATATGAAACGGCTCTTCGCGTGCGGCATCGATTGATGCTCATCGTGCCAGTCACTGTCGCGATTATCCTCTTTCTGCTTTACTGCAATACTCGATCGGCGGTGAAAACCATGATCGTTGCCCTGGCGGTTCCATTCTCTGCCGTGGGTTCCATCTGGATGATTTCCGTGCTCGGCTACAATATGAGCATTGCTGTCTGGCTCGGTATTCTTGCCCTTCTTGGGATCGATGCCGAAACCGGAGTATTCATGCTGCTCTACCTTGACCTCGCCTACGAGGCCGCACGGCGAGAGCACTCGCAGTTCACTCGAGAGCGTCTCTATGACGCGATTGTGGAAGGGGCAGCCCGCCGGTTGCGTCCCAAATTCATGACGTTTGCCATCATGTGCATCGGCTTGATTCCCATACTGTGGTCTAACGGAACCGGATCGGAAATCATGAAGCGGATGGCCGCTCCGATGATCGGTGGTATCTTCACCTCCTTCATTCTCGAACTGCTCGTTTATCCTCCTATCTATGCGGTATGGAGAGAAAAAGGGCTGAAAAAGGAACCCATTCGGGATCAAGTCGTAGCGGCCGGCCATCTAGGCACAGCGGAAGCGATTGGCGCCGACACGACCCTATAATTCCGTCGAAATGCTTTGGGATATAGCGGAACGGAACCCCTACCCAGCTAAGTAGGCAAGGGCTTCTCCCTTGATATCATCAATAATTTCGCAAACCATTCACTGAGAGTAGATAATTGGTTGATTCCGCAGGTATTGGCCTGGTGCGACAGAGCGGGGGGATTTTGCAGGCGAGAAGAAGCATCAGGGAGGGCTGGGGTGGAGCCACGGGCGGGGAAAATAGAGGGTAGTGCGGGGCGCCCACACAAAGGGGCGCGGAGATCTTCCGTTGTAGCTGGGATTCAACTGGAATCCGGCTGAGTAGTAACAACAAATTGATACGCCAGCCTCTGAGCCAAATCACAAAACCCGATGGAACAAGTTCTGAAGTGGCTGCGAACCTGGGGGTGGAAGAACACCATGCTCAAGGCGAAGGCCAGAACGCGGATCATGGTGAGCACGATCAAGGCCTGGCCGCGGCCCTGATGCACGGATGGTTTTTTGAGGTGGCCGTCGGTGGTGATGGTCTGAAACACCTCCGTATCGATGACCCAACGACTCCGGCCTAACCCAACTTCCACGGCAGTCGAGGTGATGTCCTGAAAAAAGCGGGGATCGTCTTGGAGAAGTGGTTTGTTTTCACAACGCATCGCATAAATTAGGCAGAATAGTGACTAAAGTGACTGTAATTTCTCTTGACATTATGAAGAGATAATGCTACATGTAGTGGCCAATGTACATTCGAAAATCGACGCGAACGTACA
>QHZC01000624.1 GCA_003224515.1 Acidobacteriota bacterium | reverse complement strand
ATGGTCGTCCCAGCCATGAAGGTTCGTAACTTCCATTTCTCCGAAGTGACCAAGTTCTAGCGATTCGGGTCCTCCAGCTCACCTATCAAGAAATCAATTCAGAGAATCAAAATTCTGCGTTGTACATCCACCGCCCTCCCGTTCAATAAACTGGTATGTACTACGCAGACGGTCGAGGCCAATCCGGTCGTCAGGATGCGCGACCCCGGTCGACTCGGGGTCATCACCCCAACTGGGGCCACCCAGACCACGACGCCTGCGGTACAGGCTTCATCGCCCGCCTCGGTGGTGCTCCCAGCTACGACATTATCCAGTTTGCATTGACGGCTTTGGAGCGCCTCACCCACCGCGGCGGAGTCGACGCGGATGGAGCCAGCGGCGACGGCGCCGGTTTGCTCACTTCTCTTCCGCAGGCCTTCTTCCGCGCCCGCGCGCAAGAGCAGGGAATTGAGCTGCCCGAAATGTTCGCGGTCGGCTTTGCCTTTATTCCTTCCTCTGCAGTTGAGGAAGCCCGCGCAGCCGTTGAAGCCGCTGCGGACACCGAGCGCCTGCGCGTCATCGCCTGGCGCCGCGTGCCGGTGAATACCAATTCTTTGGGTCGTCGGGCACTCGAAACGATGCCCGAAATTTGGCAGTTTTTCGTCGAACCCTTCCATCCGGCACGGGGAACGGCGCGATTCGAGTGGCGCCTGGCTCTTTTGAGAAAACGGGCGGAGTCGCTCTTGCCGCCACGATGCTACGTCTGCTCGCTCTCCTCCGAGACCATCGTGTACAAGGGTCTGCTCACGCCCTGGCAATTTCCCCAGTTTTACGAAGATTTACGCGACCCGTCGTTCGCAACCACGTTTGCCGTTTTTCACCAGCGCTATTCAACCAACACGCAGCCTTCCTGGCATCTGGCGCAGCCGTTCCGGTACGTCGCGCACAATGGGGAGATCAATACGATTGTCTCGAACCGGCGCTGGCTGCGCGCCAAAGCAGCCGAAATCCGCTCACGGCTTAGGGTGGGGCCGTGGTTTCCGCTCCTGGAAGAAAACGTCAGCGATTCCGCGAGTTTCGACAATGGCTTCGAGCTGCGGCTGCTCGAAGGCTTGTCATCGGAAGAAGCCATGCTGGCCATGGTTCCGCCGGCCTTTGAAAAAGATCCCCTGCTTTCGCGCGACGTGCGCGGTGCGCTGACCGCGCTTTCGCAGCAAAGTGAACCTTGGGATGGTCCCGCGGCTTTGGTTTTCTCCGATGGCCAGTTTGTCGGAGCAAAGCTGGATCGCAATGGATTGCGCCCGCTCCGCTACACCCTGACGCACGACGGCTTGCTGGTCGCCGGATCCGAGACTGGCTTGGTCGATCTCGCAGAATCGCGTATCGCGGAGCGTCAGCGGCTCGGCCCCGGTGAGATGATCCTTGCCAATCCCGCCACCGGGCTCTTTTTGCGCTGGCGCGACATCCTCAAGCGTCTCGCGATTCAGCAGGCGCGCAACGCAATTCCGCAAAGAATGCTGACCGTGCCAGATACCGCACCGACGGCCCTCGTTGCTGAGCGCAAACGCGTCGCGGGCGCCGCTGGCTGGACCGAAGATCAATTCAAAATTCTTTTTTCCGCGCTGATCCACGGTAAAGAAGCGGACTGGAGCATGGGAGACGACGCGCCGCCCGCATTTCCTTCCGCGCTCCCGAGAACCTTGTGGGATTACTGCAAGCAACGGTTTGCGCAGGTCACTAACCCGCCGATCGATCCGTTGCGCGAAACCCAGGTGATGTCTCTTGATGTCCACTTGAAAGAGGGCATCACGCTGCCGAGTCCCGTGATTTCCGCTGGGCAACTGTCGCAACTCTCTGCGATTTTTGGACCCGAGCAGCGAATCGATATTACATTTCCCGCCGCCACTGGAGTCTCGGGGGCGCGCTGCTGTTTTGCTCAGCTTTCTACTACCCCTCCGAGCAGCAGCGGGCGCCCGGGGCTCCTCCTCCTTTCCGATCGCGCGATTAATGCCGATCACGCACCGCTGCCTGCGCTGCTTGCTACCGCGGCAGTGTGGAAAGCGATGGTTCGCGAGGGCTTGTGGGATGTGCCGATGATTGTCGAATCGGCGCAGGTTTTTGACACGCATCACGTCGCGTTGCTTGTGGCCGCTGGCGCCCGCGCGGCCATCAATGCCGGGCTGCGAAAAGTTCTTGCACGCATGGGCGTCTCCACCCTGGCCAGTTATCGCAACAGCCACCTCTTTGAGATTGTGGGTCTCTCCGAGGATCTCTGCTCGGAAGTGTTTGAAGATGCTTCCGACTATCCGGGCCAGAAATCGCTGGAAGATCTCCTCTCCGATTATCTGCGTCTGCACAAAGCGGCGTTCTCCGGCGAGTCCGATGAACTGACCGATTCCGGTCTTTACCGCTTCCGGAAAGGAGCGGAACTTCACGCCAGTTCACCCGAGGTTGTCCGTCGGCTGCACGCGCATGTGCGCGCACCCGGAGCGAAGACGTACTCGGCGTTTGAAGAACTGGCAGAACATCAAGGCCCGGTCTTTCTGAGGGACTTGCTCGACACTGTTCCGGATACGGCTGTAGCGCTGGAGGAGGTCGAGTCGCTGGAGTCCATCGTCAAGCGTTTTAGTACGCAGGCGATGTCTCTCGGCTCGCTCAGTCCGGAAGCGCACCGCACGCTGGCTCTGGCAATGAATCAGCTCGGTGGACGGAGTAATACCGGCGAAGGCGGCGAAGATCCCAACACCTATCGCTTCGAGCCAGCCGCGGCCAACAAGATCAAGCAGGTCGCCTCGGGGCGTTTTGGAGTCACGGCGGATTATCTGGTCCACGCCGAAGAACTCGAAATCAAGATGGCCCAAGGCTCGAAACCGGGTGAGGGCGGTCAATTGCCGGCGAAGAAAGTCAGCGAATACATCGCGCGCATCCGGCACGCCACGCCAGGCACTCCGCTGATTTCCCCGCCGCCGCACCACGACATTTACAGCATCGAAGACCTCGCACAATTGATCCACGACTTGCGCGCCGTAAATCCGCGCGCGCGCATTGGCGTAAAACTCGTTTCTGGCGCAGGCGTCGGCATCATTGCCGCGGGCGTTGCCAAGGCGGGCGCAGACGTTATCACCATCAGCGGGCACAACGGCGGTACCGGTTCTTCGCCATTGACCTCCATCAAGAACACAGGTCTTCCCTGGGAAATTGGTTTGCGCGAAGCACACGACACGCTCGTTCGTGCGGGCCTCCGTTCACGACTCTCTCTCCGCGTGGACGGAGGCCTGAAATTCGCTCGCGATATCGTGCTGGCCGCGATTCTCGGCGCGGATGAATTCGGCTTTGGCACAGCGTCCCTGCTGGCCATCGGATGCGTGATGGCGCGGCAGTGCCATCTCAATACTTGCCCGGTCGGAATCGCCACGCAGGACGAAAAGCTACGCGCGAGATTCACCGGCAAACCCGAGATGGTGATTGGGTACTTTCGTTCGCTGGCTGAGGAGGTGCGCCATCGGCTCGCACAGCTTGGCGTGCGTTCGCTCAGCGAACTCGCGGGTTG
>QHZC01000623.1 GCA_003224515.1 Acidobacteriota bacterium | reverse complement strand
GATTCGCACCTGTCGTACCCACAGCTCTTCGTTGTTGATGGAGCATCGTGCATGAATTTTTATGCACAGGAAACGAAATAGCTCCAACAACTTACACTATCGGGAGAACGCAGACCGAGACCATCAAGGGAAAACTGAGAAAAGATCGTGGCAGCCAAAGCTCACTGCACCGCCACAAGGCCGATTTGTGTGCATTATTTAGGTGTCACTCCTTGCAACGTCGCCGTGCCGGGTTCGACGAATCTGGATCTGACTGAAATGAGCCTAAGCCACGGTTGTCACCGCCAGTCCATGTCCCAGGTTTCCCCCTCCTTTTGCGAGGGGGTAGTTGATAATGACCTGATTCACAGGGGGTAAAGACCTGGAAGCCGCGGTCCGCACCCACTGTCAGAGAATCGCCGCCACGTCGCTACCCGGTCTCATGCGCGTCGTTCCGAATCCCGTCGCAAGATAAAAGGGGAGGGCTGAATGGCTCCTAAGTTCGCGCTATTGAGCGGCGCGCTGCCCAAGGCGTTGTCAGCGTGTGCCGGACGCGACCGTCGCTGGGCCGCTGGGGGTCGGAGGAGCTGGCGGCATTTCACACGGTATCCATGCAAAAACGCCATGTCAATTAGCTATTGGACTTAACCGAAATGGTTAGTACTGCTCGAGGAGAACAGCAGGTGAAGACATCGAAGGAAGTCTCAAGTCAGATGACGTATTGTAAGCCAACATGGCAATTCTGGCCAGACGGGGCGGGTTGTGTCCAACGAACTTGAACGAGTGTAGGGATCTGCGCGGGCACCCGAGGAAACACAAGCCGGCCTTGAAGGAGTTCGCCCCTTTCTGGAGCACGAGTGGCGATGACACAAAAACCGCCATCGGAAATATTTTTCACTTTCCCTTCAAAGACCTGCGATTTTCGATGGCTTTGATGCAATGGCAACTCGCCGCCGAGAAACCGCCCATTCGTTGTCTGGCGCGGTTGAACCCGCTTT
The DNA here is from genome assembly GCA_003224515.1 of Acidobacteriota bacterium. Lineage (GTDB taxonomy): Bacteria > Acidobacteriota > Terriglobia > Acidiferrales > UBA7541 > Acidiferrum. Next base: position 3,250 of record QHZC01000623.1, on the reverse strand, counting down.
TTCTGCGGTTCCTTTCGCATAGTAATCTGGCTAACCTGACACACCAATCACTCCGCAAGAACGAACGCTGGATGAAAAGAGAAGGGAGGCTAGGATGACGTTTCCCCGTTCATGTTTTTCGGCGCCTGAAGAATTCTCGCGACGATGCCGGTCCTATTTTCTGCTCCAACTTTGATCATTACAGATCTTAAGAAAGCCTTGGACGTGTTTGGGCTGATGCCCATCCGGTCGGCGATCTGCTTGGTACTGAGATCCTGGAGCAGAAGATCAACTGTCTCCCTTTCTCGCCGGGTTAGGCGGAATTTCCGGGCAACACTCTCGAGGTTGAGCCCACCATCGTAGTTTCTTTCCAGGAGGACAGCAATAGCCGGTCCTCGTCCAATTCCTGGATTCGATTTCATCGAGAATGCGCGAAGTTGGTAGCGCCTGTTTCCTGAAGCGATTTCATTCACAAATTTGAAAGGAGAGAAACCGTTATGACTGCCATTGCTGGAAACTAGAGACCGGATTCTGCTTTGTACAAAATTGTTAAAGCCCTGCTTGGATGGAACTCCCGGGTAAGCGAGGATCGCCAGGGCTTCTTCGTTCGCAAAGATTGGCCGAAGAGACGCATCCAGAAGGAGAAACCCCGTGGTAGTTGACTCTCCGTGGCCGTTGCCTGGAGTGTGACCATTCCCGTTACTCTTATGAATTGCATGACGAAAGTGATCGGCATAAACACCTCCGAATCGCACAGAAGGACGTAGATTGTCGGGGAATGGCCCTGATGAATTTAACTTTCTCATTGCTAACATTTCGGCGCTGCTAATCACGATGGTCAGATGCTCCATTAGGACCGGGTCCGAACATAGACAAACCCCGGACTGAAGTCAGAGGCTTTTCGCTGGAGAACTACAGGCGCGACCTACAAAGATCAGACCGCAATCTCCGCGAGATTGGCCTTACTTCTCCGGTTCGGCTCCGCATGCCCGGAAGGCCGTGGCGCTGGTTTACACGGGCGACCAACCCGCTGCCATCGCTGGCAGAGCAGCATTCGCTTGTGACCGCGCCTAGGTCCCATCGCGGGGCGTCCGCATTGCTCCGGCAAAACACAAGCGGCGAGAGCCATTTTGATTGCCGGCACACAATAGCACGCCTCCTCCCCCAATTGAAACGGCGCTCGGAAGGATTTATGAAGACAAACAAAAAACCGGCCGCCTTTTTCATACTTCCCGGGGCCGGGCGTCACAATCAGGTGAAGACCTTATTTCGCAAGAGGGCAAAAACTTCCTTCACACGCTGCGAGCAGAGCTTCACCGCCAATAAATGGATGCCGCGCACGAACTAGTGGGTTGTTGAAGCAGAAGAGCCATTCCTCTCTTCGCACGAAATCCTTTTCGCCGGGCGATATTTCCGAACAAAGAAACGTGCGGATGATTTTCGACACGGATTCCGAGTCGCTCGCCGCATGCGTGTGCAGGTATACATCCGCTATGTGAGCCACGCTTCTTCCATACCGTGGACAATAGGACGTACACTCACAAAAGGTTGGGAGCCTTGAGCCGAGGGCTGAATTGCGGCGCGAAAATTTTGATACTTTTGATGCAGTTCACGAGTTCTTAAAACAGCGATGGTTAGGATTCTTTGACGATCACATAGCGCGGTGGGCTTATTTTGCTGAACGTGATAGGCGGTCCGTAGACCTCTTGATCTAAGCACGTCTCGATCTTCTGGACAGTGACCTGGTCGTTGATGATAATGATGCAATCTGGCGGTTTTGGAGCCGTGCTAGTTATCGGGATAGGTTCTCGGTCTGGTTGTTGACGCAGTGGCGGGAGGTGTCAGATGCGCACTCGACTTCTGAAATCGATTGGAGTAGTGGCGGTCATCATCTCGGTGCTCGTATTTTTTAAACCGGCGCAGCTGACGGTTGCCCAGGAATCTCCGTCGGCTTCCGTTACGGCGCCAGCGGCGGCCGCAGTGCTGAAAACGCCGTGGGGCGAACCAGACTTACAGGGCATTTGGACCGACGAATCTGACACGCCCTTGCAGCGCCCCGCCCAGTATGCGAACCAAGAATTTTTCACCGAGGCACAGCGGGCCGAATTGGACAAAGTGCGATCAGAGCTGCTCGGCGGCAACAAGCGTGAGGAGCGCGGGAGCGAGTCTGACGTCGCCGGCGCCTACAACGGAGTGTTCTTGTCCGTAAAGCACACCGGTGCGCGCACGTCGATGATTGTGGATCCACCCAATGGCCGGATTCCAGCGCTGACGCCGCAGGCTCAGAAGATTGTTGCCGCCGAGCGAGAATTTCGTCTTGCTCTGTTGCAATCGACCGAGACGTGCAAAAATAAGGAGGCGGCGTGTAACGGAGGCAAGTACGATCCGACGCCCTCGCCGCGACGCGCAGAGCTTCCTCCTCGCTACAACTTGGCGCACATCAATCGCGATGATGGTCCGGAGGACCACTGGCCGAATGACCGCTGCTTGACCGGCGGACTGCCCGAGTTTGGAACCGCGTTCGGCGGGAGCTTCCGCCGAATTGTGCAGACACCGGGCGGCATCTCGATGTTCTACGACGTGGGTCAAGGCCAAGGGTGGCAGCGGAACATCGTCATGATCGGAAGCCCGCACTTGCCGGCCAGCATCCGCCAGTGGTTTGGCGACTCGCGTGGCCATTGGGAGGGCAATACGCTCGTGATCGACGTCAGGAATTTCAGTCCAAAAACGGATTTTCAGGGCTCGCGCGAGAACTTGCACCTGGTCGAGCGCTGGACGCGGACGGCCCCAACCACTCTCGAGTACACGGTGACGATCGAAGATCCGACGGTGTGGACGCGGCCATGGACGGTCAAGCAAGAGTTCACCAAGCAGGGCGACCACGACAACAGAATTTATTACGAGCCGCGCTGCATCGAGGGAAACTATGGCCTCCCGGGGCTGCTGCGTGGACGGCGCATGGAAGAGCGCGCCTTTGCGGAAGGACGAGGTCCTGATCCGGCAACCAGCGACAACGTGAAGGGTGTTGTGGCCCTTGCACAGGATCCGTTCAATTAACCAGGTAGTTCGGGTAACCACTGCAAGGTCGAGTTCGTTATCCCGATGGCAGGGCAACAGGTTTCTGCTATATTATGGAATCAAAATAGAGGAACATGCTGGTGTTTATTAGTGTGTATAAGATTCATAGAAAATTCCTTGCTGTGATTTTTCAGGATCTACCGACCACTTGAGCCGGTAGTTTTTCACGAACTTTCACCCACCCGTTTTCAGG
>QHZC01000620.1:1842-2230 GCA_003224515.1 Acidobacteriota bacterium | reverse complement strand
AAACCAAAGCGTGGAAACGGTTGCATTCGCCCTGGAGGGGCTGGGAGCGCGGTCGGGCGGGCAATCGGGAGATTTGCAGGGATTGTCCAACGTCGAAGGTGCGGATTCGGAGAGTGTGGACGAGTTGCTCGAGGAAGGAAACGCATTCGAGGCCGACGTGGTGAAGGGCGTCGAAGACGCCGAGGACGCTGACGAGGGGGAAGTTCGCACGCATGAGGTGCCGTAGGATGATGTTCTCGACGAATATCTGGATAAAGCCTACCACTCACACCACGTAAGCCGGGCGCAGTCCATTACTCACGGGAGCTAAGGGAGGTATTTGTTTAGTTCGTGGTGTCGCCAACGATAATCGAAATCCGCTCTCCTGTTGCCTCATTGTGAATGACGT
>QHZC01000620.1:0-1736 GCA_003224515.1 Acidobacteriota bacterium | reverse complement strand
GAGGGGACCTAAGTGGACAGTGGAGGGACTATCACACGAATAGGGGAAACGGGGAAGGCGGTGTCCGACTTAGCTGGTGATGCGCCCTGTTACCAAAGGCAAGACGAACCAACTACTCAACGGCCGTGATTCAGCCCGAGAAGGCAGTTGCCAAATTATTGATCCGAGTGGGCGGCGTCCAGACAAAGATCGAGGTTACACCTGTTTTGCGCGGTTGTGTGTATGAACCGGAATTGCTCACGGTCTCCCGCTCCGTGGAAGAGACGTTCGGGTTTGCGGAAGTACGCGTCGTGTCGTTTGCGGATCTATGCTGGAAAAATCGTAGCCGCGCTTGACCGCCAACATCCGCGTGACCTCTTTGACGTACGCGACCTTCTTGCGAATGAGGGTATTGACGAAACGCCTACCTGCTCAGTCACAACCGACCAATCTTCGAAGTGCTGGCCCCGAAGCGAAAATCCATCACCGCCGAGTTTGGCCGCGGCTTCAAAGGTATGACAGCAGAACCGATCTCGATCGACGAGCTGACCAGTGCTGGGGAGTCGCTAATCGACGTTGCTGTTGGAAAAATGCCCGAACAGCATCGACGCTTCCTTCTTTCCTTCGAGCGTGGAAAGCCTGAATGGCCGCTTCTCGAATTGCCTGGATCTAGTGCTCCGGCGCAAGAGATAGACCCTATAGAAGAATTCGCATGACCGAGGAAGGGCTCACTCATTCGATCATCGCGCGGCTCGCTGACGCGCTCACGGCGCGCGCAGCCGCGTGCCGCGCCATCCTGCGCCCGGCGTAGGCGGTCCAGAGAAGTAGGGGAGGAAACTAGCAAAATGCCTTACAGTACGCTTAGAGGAGCTGGCTATTTTAGCTGTTCCCATTCAGCCTTCCTTGTGAACAGAAGATATATGGCTGTGATTTATGGCGGCCATTACGACGCGAGCACGGATGACACTTGCTTGTTCGCCGGCGTTCGCCACTCTCGTCCACGCTTGCTGAGGTATGATCGTCGAACCCATCCGAACTCCATCACCGGGCAGGGAGGGGCTCGCCATGTCTGGACAAAACAAGTCCTCTCGAATCGACGATTGGTTGCTGGGAAAGATCTATCGAGCGGCGGGTCAACCGTCAGTCCGGCTCCGGTTCCGAAACAGCGCCGAAGTTTCGCCAAAAGACACGCTGCCTGTGGCCAACATCGTCATACCGGATCGAAAAACTCTCTTGCGTCTGCTACTCGATCCGGAAGCTGAGTTCGGCGATGCGTACAGCAAAGGGCGAATCACGCTCGAGGGGGATCTCGTCTCCGCACTCGAAATTCTTTATCGCTCCATGTCGGAAGTCGAACATCACAGGTGGTACGTCAAACTCGTCTCGAAGTGTATGGAATATGTTCAGCGCAACTCCTTACGCGGCTCGCGTCGTAATATCCAGCGACACTACGATCTCAATACCGATTTCTACCGGCTCTGGCTCGGCCCGCAACTCGTCTATACCTGCGCTTATTTTCCTTCTCCCGGTGCAACGCTGGAGCAGGCGCAAGTCGCGAAATTGGATTACGTATGCCGCAAGGTGCAGCTGCACCCCGGGGAGCGTGTCGTGGACGCAGGCTGCGGCTGGGGCGCATTGGCCCTTCACATGGCAAAAAACTATGGAGTGACCGTCCGGGCATTCAATATTTCACGCGAGCAAATCTTGGTCGCCCGCGGGCGAGCAAAAGAGCTGGGACTCAGCCACCGAGTGGAATT
>QHZC01000016.1:4297-12010 GCA_003224515.1 Acidobacteriota bacterium | reverse complement strand
TCAGGCGGCCCGGAATATCCCTGCTGGTAATGAGAAAATCGATGTTTTTCAGCAACGCTTCCACGCCGGGGTAGAGTTCGTCCACGTCGGCGATGACCGGAACGCCGGCGGCACGAGCCCAGCTCGCCGCTGCAGCCGCAGCCGCGGTGTCGTGGCCATCGACGTGAAGAGCGCGAGAATGGACGATCCAATTACGGTCCAGTTCTTCCGAACGCAGCGTCAAGCGGTCGTCACGCTTCCAAAGAACCGTGCGCTCGCCGGAGTCGTCGACAAGGATGAAGGCCTGCTGGCTAGGACATCCGGAAGCCGTGAAGAGATGCGCCTCGACGCCGAGGCGCGCAAATTCCGCGCGATGGAGCAATGCTGCGCCGTCGTCGCCGACCGTGCCCACGTAGCGCGCGCGCAAACCCCACTGCTGGCACGCAATCATTGCCGTGGCGACCTGGCCGCCGGGCAACACTTTCGCGGAGCGAAATTCGACCTTGGATCCGCGAGCGGGATAGTGTGCGACGGGAATCAGCGTGCCGGTGGCGTTGAGCCCCACACCGACAACATCCACTTTGGACGAATTCGCGCAGCCAAAGCGTCAATTGAAGCGCGTGGTGCGCCAGAGGGCCAGGCCGCAAATAAAGAGGATCAGGAACAGGACCGCAGTCAAAAGTGCGGCTGGTCCCCAATGCAAAGACATCTGCGGGACGCGAGCCATCGCCGCAAAGATCACGAACACACCGGTGGCGAGGACAACCAACACCCAGTCCAGCGCGCTACGAGAGGGCTTTAATTCACCATGGAGTTGGCGGCCGTCCATACGGGCCTCAACGAACTCTGCGGCGACACCGTAGCGGTCGCTTTCTCGAATGGCCGCCTCTTTCCAGCGGGTCTGCTCCTGACCAGTTGCCGAAGAAAACGCAATGGCACCGACTCCCAACATCATGAGCAGAGTGCCGCCGATGACTTCCAGGTAGACGGAAAAGCTCCTGCCGTGCAATTCTCCGAATACAAGAATCCCCCACAACAAGCCCCACAGCTGATTCGAATTGGAAAGCGGAATGCCGCGGCTGATGCCCACGTATTTTGCAGCATACTGCTGGAAGACGTCGCCAATCACCCAGACGAAGCCGCCAAGCATCAGCCAGAAAATGACGCCGCGCGCGCTGAGCAATTCCTGCCATAACGGAGCCAGGCCCAGGGAGCTTACCGAGAGGATCGTCATCATGCCCAATTCACCGAACGAAAAGAAAGTCACAAACGAAAGTGGATTCATCCCGGTCAAGTAGGCTTTGCGGTAGGGGATGTACATGGTGCCCCAGAGAATTCCGGCGCCGAGCGCAGCCCAAACTCCATGCAGGGAATGCGCCGTCGGGCCAGGTGCTGACGAAGCGACGGCTAACAGTGCCGCACCGGCACACATGACCAGCGCCCCACCCAAGACGCCCGCGCGCCGGCGTCAGCCCGCTTGGCGCAACTCATTGAAGAAAAGAAGTCCCCAAAGAATGCCGAGAAGGCTATTCGAATTCCAGAGAGGAAAGGCAATGCTCAGGCCGATGTCGCGGATGGCGAAAATGGTCAGCGTGTTGGCCACGGCCCAAAGACATCCGGCAAGAAGCGCCCAAACGATCAGGTGAGGCGCACGGCGAACATCGGCGCGGACGGAGGAGGTGCCCAGGATCAGGGCGGGCAGGCTCCAGCGCGCGAGAAAAACGCCGATGACCATGATGAGTGAAATGACCATCGGAGAGATGCCGATGGAAACGAGCTTCGTCGGCGCTTCGGCGGCGCCCAGCCAGGCTCCCGCAGCGAAGCCGGAAAGGATGCCCAGCAGTTGAAGCTTTTTCAAACGCGACGGGTCTTGGATTGCGGCGGGAAACTGGGAAGGCAAGGCATTTTGCTCCGATCCAAAAAGTCAGCGAATAAATTGAAGAAGCAGCAATCCACCCATCAAGACAGCGACGGGCACCCAAAAATGAATATCGCTGAGAATACTGGTCCACCAGCCGCGCGTGTAGGAGTCTTGTTCAGATGCTTTCATATTCATCTCTTATCAATCCAGCTTCACGCTCGAAGCGCTGCTCGTGGGCCGCGTCAGAAGAAAGCCGCGCAGCAAGAATTTTGATCGCAACTGTGCGCTCCAGCCGCGTATCCCGCGCGCGATACACTTCGCCCGTGCCGCCCGCGCCCAGCGGCGCGACGATCTCATAAGGACCAAGCCTGTTCCTAGCAGATACACTCGCCATTGGCTCAAATTATAGCCCTAAAACCTATCCATTTCCGAGCGGCCAAGATTCCTCGCGAATTCCTGCCTTGCCAATCCGCTCAACCGAACGCGCGTAGCTCGCGGGACTTCCCTGCGCCGTGCGCGGTGGACTTGACGGCACATTCACCTGCACCGTAAGCTCCACGAAATTCTGCGATTGAATCTGAATCTTGCGTGATGGAAGGGTGGCCAGGGAGAATGGCAAGCAGCTTGGCAAAGAGCTACGTCGTGCTAAGCGGAGCCATTTTGCTCGTGGTTGGCGTGGTGGGATTTTTTCGCCACGAAATGTTCCACCTCACATTCCCTCCTGCGCATAACGTATTTCATCTTGTCAGCGGCGCAATCGCCCTTTGGGCTGGGCTCGCTAGGAGCGCGGATGGACCGCGACGGTTTGGCCTGATTTTTGGAGCGATCTATACGCTGGTGGCCTTCGCGGGCTTCGCCGGGCTGCGCGACTTCGGTCCCATCCAACTGGATTTGAACACGCATTTCAATTTCATCCACCTCGGAGTTGGCCTCCTCAGTCTGGCGGCCGGTTTAGCCAGCGCAAAATCGGCCGTGGGCCAATAAACCGAATTATCTTCTCGCTGCAAACGGCGAGGGGCTCAACTCAATCGCCAATGAAGGGAGTCACGTGGTCAAGCGATCGGGAGAGATGGGGTGCAACTGCCAGGCCTGTAGCGAACTGAAGGCGCTCATAGGGTCATCGCTCGAGCGAAAGCGGAGAGGTCCATTTGGTTGGCGATAGATGCGGACGGTGAATGCATGCATGTGGTTGCAAATCAATTCGGCCACTGAACCGTCGAGGAACACGTGGAATTCAAAATTGTGGTTAGAGGCGAAAGGTACCTCGGCTGAGATTTCATTGACAGTGAATTTTGCCGCATAGGAACTCTTGAGTGCAAACTCGACGGACCACCAAGGTCCACTCCGATCTTCCAGAACAAAGGTGCATCGAGAGGACATCGTTCTCCACAGAATTTCACCGCACAGATTTTCGATTTTGACATCCTGAGCCGAGAGTGCAATCTGCGAAACGGGGGCATACGGTCCTTGGCGGATGAAGGATTTTGCGCGAAGCGCGTCCACTTCCGGTGCAGTTTGCATGAGGAGATCACCACTTGAACCGAGCGACAGAACTCTGGGCAGGGCCATGCAACCGGCCCAACCGGCGGCGCTAAATTCAACTTCAGGGCGTGTTTCCGGAATCCAGCCCCACAGGATGCGATTGCCCTTGGCGTCGAGTTGCGTTTTCTGTGCGTAGTAGGCGCCGTGATCGAGGATTCCGCTCCTCTCGGAATGGAAGATGAGTTCGCGGGGATCGAACTCGCCCGATTCCCAAATCGCCTGACCAGCAGCCGAATAAAGAAGGACGTGCTTCTTTCCCAGCGGGAAAAAGTCCGGGCACTCCCACATCTCGCCGGAGTCCACGGGATTGACAGATTCCCTTCCCGTCCACTTTCCGGAGGCCAGGGGGTGCAAGTATTCCCACTGGCGTAGGTCCTTCGAGCGATAGAGAAGCACGCGGCCTCCTTGCCTAAAGAGGCCCGAGCCGACACCGAGATACCAATTTTCACCCTCGCGCCGGAGAAGGGGATCGCGGAATCCCGCCAAGCGAGGGTCCTTTGGCGGCTGGAGCACGGGCTGATTCCATTTGGTCCAGGTGAGAAGCTGCGGATCGGAGGAAGTAGCAAGGCACTGGACCTCGCGAAAGTTGTGCACCCCGTCGCGGAGGGTCGCTTGTTCCGGGGCCGCGGTCTTTACACCGGTGTAGAGAATTGTCGCGGTGCCGCATCGGCGTCATCCCAGCCGGGAGTCGGAGCAAGCGCAATCGGCAAATGCCGCCAGCGAATCATGTCCTCGCTCACCGCGTGAGCCCAGTGCATATCGCCCCAGACGGCGGCGTTTGGGTTGTATTGGAAAAACATGTGATACCGGCCATTCCAATGAATGGGGCCGTTGGGATCATTCATCCAATTTCTCGCGGGGAGCAGATGATATTGCGGGCGGAATGGATCGGCAGCGAGATGCTCACGCAAATTCTGGGGCTGACTCCCCCGGAGTGACGACGGCAAGGAAGCGCACGCACCAGAAGCGCCGAGAGCCCGCACGAATTCGCGCCGCAAAATGCGCATGGCAATTAGCTCGGTAGTTTAGATCGGCCGGCTTGGGTGATTCATTCCCGGCAGACAGGCCCGCTCCTGCAGTCGGTGCTCATCTAGTAGTTTTCGCGCTTGGTATGGGCATTTTCCTGTTCGCCTTTATAGGCCTTCCATGCCTGACTGATGACGTAAGCGTGAACCGCATCCGCCTCAGCGACCGTCATGTGAGCTTTGGGAAAAGCAAACTTCGGCGGATCGGCAAGACCGGGCATGCCTTTTGACCAGTGGCTGCCGCCCAAAACGATGCCGTACCAATCCTTGTGCACTTCAGGCGAGGCATAGCGCAAATCCGGGATCGCGCCGTCCTCCACCCAAGCGCCGCTGCCGTCGATGCCAGGCGAGTGGCACCCTTCGCAGTAAAACGACACGTAAAGTTTCTCGCCCTTGTTAACAGTCTCCGGACCGACTTTGAGCTCAGGCGGTTTCGGCACGGGCGGAATTTCAATGTGCGGAGTCGGAAAGGGAACCTTGCCGCCAAGTTTGAAAGCATAAAGGCGATTTGGGCCGCGCTTGGATTCCGCCGTGGCCATGGTGCGCCCGGGAGCAAAGAGGCGCGATCCGGAACCCCAACCCACAGAGGTAATCACGTACTGTTCGCCATTCACAGAAAAGGTGACGGGTGTGGAATCGATCGCCGACTTGGTCTGGATGGACCAGAGTTTTTTCCCGGCGTCAGCAGAATAGACCGCGAATTCGCCCGTACCTTGTCCTTGAAATACCAGATTGCCAGCAGTGGAGATGACGCCGCCATTCACGGAGATCTGCTCTTCGACGGACCAGCGCGCGGTTTCCGCGATAGGGTCCCATGCGATCAGTCGGCCAAAGAGCCCCTCGCCGCCTTCTCCTGCTTCCAGTGCGGTTTTTGTGTCGGAGCGGCGATCCGTTGATGGAATATAGACGACCCCTGTGAGCGAGCTATAGCTCATAGGCCACCAGTTGTGGACCGTCCATTGTTTGCCGCCGCCCTGCGATGCCGGGATTAGGACGGGGCGTCCCGTTTGAAGGTCGTAAGAAGCAGCCCAAGTGGTTTTGACCAGCGGCTTGGCGGAAAGAAGACGGCCGGTTTTGGCATCCAAGATATAGAAGAAGCCATTCTTGGGGGCGGTCATGGCTACGTGACGCTTTTCGCCGTTGATCATGAGATCGGCCATCATGATCTGATTGTTTTCCGAGTGAACGTTCTCAGTGCCCGTCTGGAAGTGCCAGAGGTATTCTCCAGTGTCCGCCTTCACGGCGATGATGCACTGGGAGAAGAGCTTTTCCCCGGTAATTTTGACTCCGGTCATTTCACCATAGCCGACGTCTGCGCCCGCGGTCCCAAAAATCACGAGGCCTGTCGCGTCGTCATAAGTGATGGCGTGCCAAACATCGCCGCCGCCGATCTTCCACGAGCCTTCGCCAAACCAGGTTTTTGAGGCCATCTCCAGTTCTTTTGTTTCGAAACCTTTCGAGGGATCGCCCGGAACGGTCCAGAACCTCCAGACTTCCTTGCCAGTCTCGGCGTCATAGGCGGCAAGAGCGCCGCGGACGCCATCATCCGAGCCGTTGTAGCCCATGAGGATTTTTCCTTTGGCAACTCGGGGCGCGCCGGTGATGCCGGTTTGCTGAGGCTCGCAGACTGTGGCCTCCCAGATTTTCTTCGCCGTGGCGGCATCGATTGCAATCAGGCGGCAGTCGCCAGTGCCCACATAAACTTTTCCATTCCAGACGGCCACGCCTCCATTGGTGCGCGCGGAGTACGAGCCGTTCAGCGCCTGATCGAGCCGGATTTGCGGATCGTACTTCCAGAGGAGCTTTCCCGTGGAAGCTTCCACGGCGTAAACCTTGGAGAGCGGAGCGCTGACGTAGATGACGCCATCGACAACGATCGGCTCGGAGACAATGCCCATCGCGCCGTCGTAATCCAAATACCAGGCAAGGCCCAAATTGCCGACATTCTGATCGTTGATCTGCTTGAGCGGGCTGAAATGTTTCGAATCGTTGGTGCGGCCGTTCACCAGCCAGTTGATATCGCCTGGCTTAGCCGTGCTGTCCGCCGAAGAGCGAAGCGCAACGGCAACTCCGATCGCGACAACGACGAGAGCCAGACCGAGAATGCGCCGCGTGTTCATATTAGACCGCCTTTCGAATGAGTCACCGAACGTCCGCCGCACCGATGCGAGATCGCTTGCCCGAACCTGATTGGCGTGGGATTTCTGCTTGCCATGTTAGGTGCGCGGCGGAAAGAAAGTCAACGCGGGCCCTCGCACCGCTGGGCGAAGAGCATGCCAGCAAGCGCCGCGGAAGCGCAGCAGGGCCTGAACGAGCGGTTCACCAAGGCCGCGTAGAGAAAAGTAACGGCATGACGCTGAGCAAAGCGGGTTTGGTGAGCGCGATCACCGCCCCGAGCGCGGCAAGCGACAGCCAGAGCTCTCTGATTTGTTTCTCCGCGACATCGAGCGTGACGATGAAGACCGCGGAAAGAAGAAGGGCGCTGGCGGTAAAATTCCAAATCCCGGAGACCGGCCAGCGGGAAAAAAATGGGGCTGAGCTCCCAGATCCAAGCCGCGAAGAATCCGATTTGCGCACCCCACGTATGACCGCCCCACGCGTGGATGGTGAAGCCGATTGCAGCGGCTATGATGCACTGAACGCCAAGCAGCACGATCGCCGAAGCGACCGAATAGATGCCGAAGAAACGGAAGACCAAGGCCGCCAAATAAGGATAAACGGAGGCGATCCAAGCGGTCGGACCGGGTGTCCTGGTAAAAGGGCCAACTGAATCCCTTTCCGAGAACGATGCGCTCGGCAATGCTGCAAACTTCCGCGCCGAAAGGAAGAATCGAGCCCGGGGCACGGAAGTACGTTTTTTCCAAAGGACCAATCCGAAACGCCAGATAAATCCGCAAACGACAAGCAAAATGTAAAGACTGTGATACCGGTGGTCTCGGGCGGCGAGTCGGGGTTAGAGCGAGCTTCCGGAGCGACGACCGGCATATCATTTATTGTGAGCGACACTCTCGCTCAGCGGCAAGGTGGAGTTGCAGGGTACATTCTTATTTGGCAATGGAAGGGGGAATGAACAGTTCACAAAGAGGCAAGCCAACCTGAAGAATCAAAGCCGGGGTAGCCCGTTGGAGGGAAGAGCAACCTCCGCCGGGAGTAGTGCGCGGCTGGATGGATCGCAAGATAAACTCAAAGCAGAAAAATCCGTGGTAAGCAGAGGTCAAATTTCGAACCAGCAACTCGATTCAACCAGGTGACGGGCTAGACGAGATGAAAGCGCGGCTACAGGTGATGAAATTCGGCGGCACGTCG
>QHZC01000016.1:0-4188 GCA_003224515.1 Acidobacteriota bacterium | reverse complement strand
TGCGTTGGGGCAGCAGCACGAAGCCGCGCTGACGAGCCTGAGCCAGCACGAGCAGGAACGCGCGCGGATCAGACAGCAGATGGAAGAGGTGCTCGGGGAAGGGCGGCGGCTCTGCGAAGGAACGGCGCTGCTGCGGGAACTCACGCCGCGCACCCTCGACGCGATTTCGAGCCTGGGGGAAAGACTCTCCGCACCGTTGGTGGCGGCAGCAGTCAGAGAACTGGGGCTGCCAAGCGAAGCCATCGAAGCGACGGAGCTGATCGTAACCGACGCCTTTCATGGCGGCGCGGAACCGCACATGGAATTGACGCGAAGGAAATCGCAAGCGCGGTTGCAGCCGCTGTTGGAGAAAGGAATTGCGCCCGTCGTGACAGGCTTCATCGGCGCAACGACGGAAGGGCAACTGACGACGCTGGGGCGAGGCGGCTCCGACTATTCGGCGACAATCCTGGGCGCGGCGATGGATGCGGATGAAGTCATCATCTGGACCGACGTCGATGGCGTGCTCACGGCGGACCCGCGGCTGGTGGCGGACGCGCGCACGATCCCGGTGATCTCTTATCGTGAAGCCGCCGAGCTCGCTTACTTTGGCGCGAAAGTCCTGCATCCGAAGACGCTGAACCCGGTGGTGCAGGCGGCGATTCCCGTTTGGATTCGAAACAGTTTTGCGCCCGAACGGCAGGGTACGAAGATCACGCCGGAAGGGCGCAGCATCGGCGGTGGCGTAAAAGCGCTTACGGCGATCCGCGACGTGACATTAATCAGTGTGGGCGGGCCGGGAATTGTGGGATTGCCCGACGTGCTCGGGCGAACCTTTTCGACGACCGCCGAAGTGCGCGCAAACGTGTTGCTTATTTCGCAATCGTCCTCGCAAAACGATATCTGCTTCATCGTTTCCACCGAGGATGCTCAGCGGACGGTGGAAGCGCTGCGCAAAGAGTTTGCGCAAGACTTGGCGCACCACAAGGTGGAGCACATCACCGTGGATTCGAATGTCGCGATCGTCGCCGTCGTTGGCGAAAATATGCGCGGGACCCCGGGAATCGCCGGCAGAACTTTCAATGCCTTGGGGCGTGAGAATGTAAATCTGATCGCCATTGCCCAGGGCTCTTCGGAATGCAACATTTCCTTCGTGATCGATGAGAAAGCCGTGAAAACAGCTCTAAATACGGCCCACCGCGAGTTCGGCCTGGACGCATCTCCAAACTGAAGACGAAACGGACAGGCCTCCGTTTACTTTTTTTCTTATTCCAGTAAAGTTTTTGCAAAAAGTTGTTAGGTGGAGACGACAATGACAGGGCCGAAAGCATGATCCTTTTTCACCGTCTATCCCACACCGGGCAGTCTCGGCCCCTCTTCATTCCCTTCCGGCACTTCTCCGATTTCGGGAGGAACATCGGCGAGAAACTTGTTCTTTCCGTTGCTCCAGGGTTATTCATTACGCTCGCGGCACCAAAGCCGGCACCCGCGGTGCATTCATCTCGATCTGGACCAATTCCGTCTGGGAGTCGCGGAGGGGTTGGCCAAGGTCCACTTTCTTGCCTTTGGCATAGATTTCATGGCGAGGATGGCTTCTTTGCCACTCAGCAAGTGTCGCCGTACGGTTCAGATGCTCGACAACTTTTCGCCAACTACCTCCGTTGTATGCGCAAAAGCTAATTTCACCTTGCTGCGTTGCCACGGGAGTGGACGAGTGCGGGATAGTCGAAAAATCGTAGTTGAAAGCGTCTTGGAACCACAGGCCATTAAGAATCATCACCCGCCAACGCCCGTCATATGAGTATGCTTGCTGCGACCAGTGATGGCCGCCGCCGGCAACACGGTAGAAGCAATCCTCAAGCAAACTCCGAACCTGAGCCATACCAAAACCTGAGGGAGCATTCCGCTGATCGAAATTACGGAATACCGATAGTGAGACGAGAGCCTTGGTAACTGCCGGCCCTCTTCCAGAGTCCGTTATGTCCACGACGTCGCGCATGAATTGTTCCAAATTGAAGAACGCAGGAATCGGAATCGCGACCTTTTCGCAGGTGTCTACGAGCAAGGGGCTGAATACTCCGTGGTCGGGATGCATGTCTGGGAAAACGCTCCCTAACTCCGCGTCAGGTTTAAGGACGTCGCACAAATGAGCAAATATCCCGTAGGCTGACGCGGGGAACCAGTCACGCATCGGTTGGCAGCCAGTGAAAGTTTGCTCTTGCAGATCGAACGCGAGCTGCGAAACCGGATATCGTCGGGCATAGCGCTCTTCGGTGGGTATGCGTTCGTCTCTGCCCGTAAACATTACAGGCTGAAAAAGGACTCCGTGGATCTTGTCTGTGTTCTGGACCGCGAAGCGAACTATATCACGGAGCCCGTCGTTGTTAAGACCGTTGACGACGGTCACTTGCAACGTAGTTCGCATTCCTGCTGCAGCTATGTTCTCTAGCGCTCGGCTCTTCACTTCCATGTAATTTCCCAGCCCGCGATGTTTGTTCTTTTCTTCAGACACCCCGTCACACTGCAGGTATACCGCGTGTAGCCCCGCTCCCCTTGCCTGAAAAGCAAAATCTCTGTCCTCCGCAAAACGTACGCCGTTCGTGGCAACGTGAAGCCGGTGGAACCCCATACTCTTTGCGTGCCCCACGGTCTCAAGAAAAATTGGTGAAAGTGTGGGCTCCCCTCCTGAGAACAAGACGTTAATCTCGCGCTGAGGCCTGAATGAAACCGCATTGTTGAACAGTGCCCTTACGTTTTCAAGGTCCAATTCGTGCACATAGCCGGCGGCGTTCGCATCCATGAAGCAAGGGGAACACTTCATGTTGCATCGGTTGGTTAGGTCGACGATCAAGTACGATCCCCTGCCTGATCGGATACTGTTGGGACCGTGATTGTGCACCTCATCGTCATGGGCGCATTCGAAATCCTGGCCAAAAGCAAGCCGTTCCATTCTTCGGAAAAAATCCGGATTGTTGGAAAGTACGTCTTCAAACGGGCCATGCCTGTCGCACGCTTTGCGCATGACGATGCGCCCGCCTTCCTCCAAAATTTCCGCTTCAATCATTCCCGGTCGCTCTCTAAAAGCAGCGATCTCATTTTCACCGTTGAGAACAGCCTCGACTGCTTCGCGGTTGCAATCAGGGCATAGCGAGAACGTTTGCCTGGGTACACCAAGTTCCATAGCCTTTCGTTGTCGCCTCTTCAACAGCGGTCCGGGAGCCCACTTTGGAATGGGCAAATTTCCCTCCCCCAATGCGCTGTTAATGGGATGAAGAACTTTCCAGCCTGTATTGGCGATGACAGATAGGGCGTCCGCCTTTGGGTTGAACATTCGAATCCCTCCCTTGGTGTCAAATTCACAGGGAAATAGAAAGGTGCTCAGAAATAGGCTGGATTTTGGAATCAATACGCCCATAGTTTCGCCGCGTCAAGTGAAAATGTGGTTAGCGTCATAACGTGAAGAGTCCCACCGCTGGACTTCGCTTCCACAACTTGCGTCACCACGCCATCACGAAACTCTCTGAGTCCCCGGGAAAGCGACCAGGCGATCGAGACCATTGCTGCACGTTTCCGCGCGGATGCTGGCGCACTATTCGCACGTTCGCGTGGAGGCAAAGCGCAAGGCAGTGGACGCTCTTTCAGGTGGGGTGCAGAGAAGGGTTATGGCACAAACAACGACACAAATTCGCCACCCACCACAGCAAGTGAATGGTAGGCCCGTGGGGACTCGAACCCCAGACCTCTACCGCGTCAAGGTGCCAAGTAGCAGACCGCGGGGACTGCCCAAGAAGGCGGAAGTCATATAAGACATACTTTTTGTGGGTTGGAAATCCGAGAACGGAATGTCCGGCTTTTCGATGCCCCGTGTGCCGGCTATTTGACTGCCCGCTGAATGCTATGATAGCATGATATCAGTTCAATTGAGGGAAGCTGGATCGTGGGACAATTAGTGGTTCGGAACATTGAGAATGCGGTAAAGACACGCTTGCAGCGTCGCGCCAAACGGCATGGTCGCAGTATGGAGGAAGAGGTGCGAGATATTCTTCGCAGTGCCGTCAGCGAGGAGGAAATCCCTAGTGGCGGACTGGGGACTGACATCTCCAGGTTATTCATTAAAACTGGTCTCGACTCGGATGTAACTGAACTCCGCGGACACGCAATCAAGCCGGCGACGTTTGAGTCATGATCGTTCTAGACACGAACGTACTC
>QHZC01000120.1 GCA_003224515.1 Acidobacteriota bacterium | reverse complement strand
CCAGCGGAAGTGCGCGTGTGGCAGGAGGATGTCAGCCCCACGAAGATCGCCGCGGCCGCTCTGGGCGATCGCGGGATTCGAACGGGACGCGTGGGAGTGGAAGAAACCGCGTCATTCACATTTCTCGATCATCTGCGCGGTGCGGCGCCGGGATTCGAATACGTCTCCGCGGATCCTGTAACCATTGCGTGCCGCGAACGCAAGTCGGCGCACGAACTCGAGCTGATGCGGCTGGCTTGCGCGGCAACCTGCGATGTTTTTCGCGCGGTGTTCGCATCGCTGAAGGAAGGCATGTCCCAAGAGGACATCGGCAAGCTGGTGGAAGGGGGTTTTTCAAAAATGGGTTTGCACGGCGGCGCACTTGTTCTGCTGGGCGCATCCGCGGCGTTACCGCACGGCACTATCAAGCCGCAAAAGCTGAATGATGGCGAAGTTGTGCTGATCGACGGCGGCTGCACGGTCGATGGCTACCAATCGGACGTGACGCGCACGGGGATCTTCGGCAAGGCGCCGGAAAAGGTGGCGCGCGTTTACGAAATCGTCCGCAAAGCTCAGGATGCCGCTCTCGATGCGGCCCGTTCCGGACGGCTATCGGGGACTGTCGATGATGCTGCACGCAAGGTGATCACCGACGCGGGGTACGGACCGGACTACAAGTATTTCACGCACCGCCTCGGTCATGGCATCGGACTGGACGGTCACGAACATCCCTATCTCGTTCGTGGAAGCAAGACGGTGCTGGAGCCGGGCATGACCTTTTCGAACGAACCGGGGATCTATATTCCTGGCGAATTCGGGATGCGCTGCGAAGACGACATGGTTATTGCCGCGGACGGGCCCGCGCAACTTCTGACGCCGGGTTTTCCCGTCTCGCTGGACAAGCCGCTGGGGTAAAAACACTTTGAAGTTCTTAGTTATAAGTTTTCGAACAATCAGGACTGGGTGCGTGGCATCAGGTCTCGACTTTTTCGCTCAGGAATCCTTGAATGCGTTCGTGATTATGCGCCGTTGTCGCTAAGTTTGGTGCAGAATTCGACGATGCGCTGCTCGGCCCAGAAGCGCTCGCTTCCGGAGTGCCTCGAAATGAAGCCGCAATGGCCGCCGCGTTGGGGCGCGACAAACTGGATGGCGGGATTCTCGTTGATCTTGGCGGCTAGAAACGAAGCGTAGGGGACGAAGGGATCATCCTGCGCGGTGATCAACAGCATGGGCACGCGGATCTGCGCCGCGACGCGTTTCGCGCCCACGTTCTCATAATAGTCTTGAGCGTCGTGATAGCCGAACTGCGGCGCGGTGATGACGTCATCGAACTGACGGACCGTTCGGACCGGTCCTAGGCCTGCAATCGGGTAGCGCTCCGGAAGCATTTTGTGTTTTCTCTCGTAGCGCGCCATCAGGCCATTCACGAAGCGCCGTTGGTAAACATAGTTGTCCACGCGCTCCAGCGCGTCGGCGCAAGCCGCAAGGTCGAGGGCCGGACACACCGCGCACACACCGCGCAACGCCTTTGGTACAGCGGCGCCAAACTCTCCGGCCATCTTGGTCACGAGGTTTCCACCCATGGAGTAGCCGGCGAAGAAGATCTGCTCGAAACCGTCAACATTTGAAAGCTCTTCGAAGACGCTGCGGTAGTCCCCGCTCATCCCAGAGTTATACAAGGTGGGCGTCAATGCTTCGGTGCCGCCGCAATTCCGCTGGTTTATACGCACAACGTGGAAGCCGCGATGGAAGGCTTTCTGCGCAATGCCGCGCACGTAGTTGCCATCGCTGGAACCTTCGAGGCCATGAACGATGACAATGACGGGCGCGCGCTTGCGCTTGCCGGGCTGCCAGTGGCAATGGGCGAGCAAGCGAGATTCCGGCTCGACCTGAAACAACCTGGCTTCGGCCGGCGGGATGTCGAACCGCCGCGGCACGAAGGCCGAGACGATGGTCATGACGTGGCCGTTTTTTAGGAGCGAGTGTGGCTCGAAAGGGGGAATGCGGAATTCCACACAAAGACTGTATTTCACGAAGGAGGTGCACACAAGTCGAAGCGGACACCCTTCGGGCTATCAGACCGGAGATGAAAGCTAGATAGTTGTCGATTCCAGAAATGGCCGGGAATCTCACATACCTCTTGGCGATCGAGGTAACATACGGTTTTTCGTATGTTCGAAGCGCGGGGTTTCCGAAATTCATCTAAACCCCGCCTAGATGTATAAATATATTGTTTATTTTCAATCATTTACATCACTGCAATGATGGTACCGGAATTGCGTGACTAAGTTTAGAATTTGGGGATGGTGCTCAATTCCAGGGAATTGGGCGATTGTTAAGGCTGATTGTAAAGTTTGCCTTAAGGGGCTAGTTCTACCACCCAAGCGATTGGATTCTTCGATGGAACAGTGGAATTGAGAGGTAACTTGCCCGTGGTGGAATCTCTTTGTCCGGGCGTCCCTCAAGCTCTTGGTGGTATGCGTCCCCAGGCAAATTCTACCCTTGAATCGGCCTTAGCAACAAGATTGTGTTAGGAGAGAAGAACAGAAATGAAAAGACTCACGTATTTGCTGTTAGCGGGGATAGCCCTACTCGGCTTGGGCAGCGGAAACGCTTTCGCCCAGGCAACCGCGAGCGGCGCCATCCAAGGCACCGTTACGGATAAGTCGGGAGCGGTGGTTGGTGGCGCCCAGGTTGTTGCGAAGAACAAGGGTACAGATCTCGAGCGCACAGTTACCACAAGCGACACGGGTTACTACCGCTTCGAACTGCTGCCGGTGGGGACGTACACGGTGACAGTGAGCAAATCGGCCAAATGACTACCGTGAACGCAGAGTTGAAACCGGGGGCGACGAGTGAAATCATCGAAGTTACCAGCGAGGCGCCACTCGTAGACCAGTTAAAGACGAGTGTGAGCCAGAACATTACTCCGAGCGAAGTGGAAGAACTGCCGTTGCTGGGACGCGATGTGGCCAATCTCGCCTATCTTGCGCCTGGCGTAAAAGCCACGGATTCATACGACCCGACCAAGAACCGGTATGCAATTCTTTCCGTGAATGGTCAGAGCGGCCGCAACGTCAACGTGACCATCAACGGCGTGGACAACAAAGACAACACTGTCGGTGGTCCGGTGATGCAGATGCCGCTGGAAGCTGTTCAAGAATTTGTGATCAGCACGCAGCTCTTCTCGGCGGCCAACGGGCGCTCTGAAGGCGCGGCGATCAACTTGATCACCAAGGCTGGAACCAACAAATACCATGGTTCGGCGTTTGGATTCTTCCGGGAACAGCAGTTCAATGCGGAAAACTTCTATGAAAAGCAGCCGGGAGGGCAAAAGGGTCCATACAGCCGCCAGTTCTTTGGCGGGTCCGCCGGTGGCCCGATCGCCAAGGACAAGCTGTTCGGTTTCTTCGCCTTCGAGCGCCAGCGTGAACACACCAGCATATCGGAAGATTCACTTGCACTTTCGGAATTGCAGGCCGCCCAGGCAGCAGGCTTGGCTGCGCAACCGTCAGCGATCATCGCGAGGCCATTTTTCGAGAATCGGTACAACGGCCGCTTGGACTACAGGTTCAACGACCGCGAAACTGCAACGACAGCTTGAACGATCAATCAAGTCAGACGGGTGACTTGACGGAAGGAAATTTCACCAAAAACCACTTGCAAGCGGCCAACCTTACACTGAACTCGGTTCTTTCCCATTCGCTTGTGAATAGTTTCTTGGTGGGGTACCAATATTGGAACAACGTAATCGACAGCACCATCAAAGTACCCCTTGTGACTTTCCCGGACGCTTCGTTCGGCACCAACGGGAACGTTCCGCAACAGTCCTATCAGCGCAAATTCCAATTCCGGGACGACATCACGAAGACGTACGGGAGACATACCCTCGGGGCGGGAATCGACTACATCTATAATCCAAGGCTCGGCGGATTCTTCGAATCCAACTCTACGCTGGAAGTCGATTTCAAGGACGACCCGAGCGTGATCTTGTCACATCCAATGACTTGCGGACCGAATAAGAATCAAGACTGCTACCCGAATGGATTCGCGACACCTGGGGCGGTGATTGGCATGTCCGCCAGCGCGGGGAATCCCTACTTCGATATGCCTGGCGGCAGCAAACAACTGGGCTTGTACTTCCAGGACGATTGGAAAGCCACGAGCAGAGCGATCGCCAAGAGCAGGACTTATCTGGAACTCCTAGCAATCAACAGTCCGTACGCAGTGCTTTCTCACGACGACAACTATGACTTCAGCCCACGCGTGGGCTTTGCCTACGATCTCACTGGTCACGCCAAGCACATCCTGCGCGGCGGGTATGGACTGTACTATGGCAATATTTTCCAGAACATTCCGCTCTTCATGATTCAACAGGCCAACCCCACGATTTATCAGGGCTTGTTTTCCCTCACCACGCCCAGCGACATAGTTCCCGGAACCGGCGTTGCACTTGGCAACTGGCGCTATGGCGTGGACCCCAATCCAACGATTCCACCACCCCTGACGTCGCTGGTTGATGGCGCCACAGGCCGCTTGATGGATCCGAAGTATCGCAACCCGGTTTCCCAGCAATTTAACTTCGGATATCAATGGGCGGCGACAAAGAACTCGGTCGTGGAAATCGAATACGTCCACGAACTTGGCCTGCATGAAAACAAGACGGTCAACATCAATCCGCACATCGCCGTTTTGGGCGTCGATAGTTCAGGTAACCCGACCATCGTGAGCGATGGCAGGGTCATGGATGAACGATCCGTCAACCGCTCGCGCTATGACGGATTGAATTTCAGCTACCGTCAGCACATGACGAAGCATTTCAGTCTGAATGCCAACTACACCCTTTCCCGTGCCATGGGATGGGGAGTTGAATCCGGGAGTCCGGATGCAACTTCGTCTTTCCGGAACTATCCGCATGATCCGCTCAATATCTGGGATCCGCGGGACTTCGGACCGACAGACAACGACGAACGCCATCACATCTCGGTCAGCGGCATCGTTCAGTTGCCCATGGGATTCCAGCTGGCGCCCATCGTTTCTTATGGCTCGGCGCGTCCCTATGACCTCAGGTCGGGTTTCGACGTCCTGGACCGCGGAAGCGGTTATTCGAGGCCGGTGATCGTACCGAACAGCGATCCGACTAACTATACCGCGATCGGCGATGCTGCTGCCGCATTGGCGTGCCTGGCCGCA
>QHZC01000622.1 GCA_003224515.1 Acidobacteriota bacterium | reverse complement strand
GCCGCCGGGCTCGGCTACGCTCCCCAGCAATGCTGGACCGTTGTCGCTCATGCCCACTCGAGGCAACCAGCGTTGCGCTACCAATTCGCTCCGGCGGGCGATTTCAGGTTTCAGACGCTTGACGATCACTTGGCGAGTTCTGCCGTTAATGCCGAAGCGCAGTCGGAACACGCGCAAGGCGCGAGGCTGCAAAGTCTGCTCCTCCATCAGACAACCCTCTACCTCGCGTCCCCCTAGCAGATCCCGCAGTAACCCGCGCAATTCGGTCAAGCCAGGCTGGCCGTAGCGTTCGAGAACTTGGTTCAAGCCTTCAATCATGCCCAGCTCCGCTCGAAGGCGCGCAGCGCTCCAAGGATAGAGGACTCATAAGATCGCAGCAGGTCTATGGCCTTAACGAGCTGGGCAGGAAAAACGAACTCTTGGTCTGCTGTGGCCCAGCTAATTTGGTCGACCATGCGGAGGAGATTGCCGCAGGCGGCGACGGCTTGAATATCGCGCAAATCCAAGTGTGCTTGCTTGCGGTTCAAGATCGAACAGTAGAGGCCGAGGTCTGGACTGGCGACGCGATCAATGAACTGAGCCAGATCGGTGGCGGGCACGCCCCAGCCAGCGAATTCCCAGTCGAACACCAGCAGCGCGGGGCTTCGGGCGGCGGCACGTATACGCAGATTCTTGGTGACGAAATCGCCGTGCACCAGCGTCGGCGGCATCACCTCACAGATTTTCTCCACCTCGCCCCATAGCGATTCGAGAGCGTCGAGATGAGCAGCGATATTGCACAACAAGGCGGCATCCTCGGCCGAGAGTGCGCCGCAGCCCAAGTGATGGAGCAACATGGCACGGCAGGCGCGCAGCAATCGCAGGTAATGATCGAGTTCGCGGTCCGGGAGGCCGGACCTGAGGCCGGCCGACACGGCGGCCAACTGTGTTTCCGCCAACCAACGGCCTGCAAGCGCGCGATGGTGGGGAAGCTGCGGCGAGTAATGAACACCGCCAGCATCTTCCAGGAAAAGCCAGCAAAACTCCCCCTCTGACTCTTCCAGAAGGCCATAGCAATACAGCGCCGGCATCCCCGTGAGCGGCAGCAATTCCTCGTAAATCTTCTGTTCGATATGCGCTGTCGCTACCCGGCACCTCTTGGCGATAACTCTCGCGCCCTCCTGGTTGACGTGCTTGAGCCGGTAAACGGTGCTGTATGTTCTCTGTTGCAACACTTCCAGGCTTCCAGGCTCCCAGGAGCCCGATTGGATTTGAAGCCAAGCCTGTACGGCTTGATGCTCTCGCACACCATCCGTCAAAATTTCGGGCATCGTTTGCTTAGACATGGGCATGGCTCGCTGCCACGGTCAGGGCGGCGCTTATTTGCGGCGGCTCTCCCTGGGCGGCCCGCTCCGCCGCCGCGAAGAAGTATTGCGCCAGCAGCCGCGGGGCGTCCGGAATACCTTTGAAGCCCGGAATACTGCACATGTCCACGACGTACGGTGCCCCTTCGCTCTCGATTATGTCTACGCCGTATAGGTTGATACCAAAGGCACGACCACAGCTCACGGCAACCTCACGCAACTCCGGCGTGAGAGTGAAAGGTTCCCCGTGTTTTTCTTCTTCCGTCCGGCGTGGAAAGACTTTTTTGACGCCAAAGAGACGACCTCCGATCGCATAAATCTTTCGATCGTAGCCATCGTTCGCGTGGTAGCGCTGGGCAAACACGGGCTCGCGGCCACAATTCACCTCGGCGAGCTCGCCAGGGGACCGGATGATGCGAACATGGTGGCCGCCAGCTCCTTGATACGGCTTGATGACCAGCGGCCCCAAATCCAGCAGCGGAAGTAACTGGTCAGGGTGCGATGCCACGTACGTCGCGGGAGTGCGGATGCCTGCGGCCTGCAGGATTCGGGAGGCGATGATTTTGTCGCGCAGCGCGGCAGACACCGGATACGGATTCGCGATAGCCGCGCCCAGCTGATGGAGCGCACCCGCCAAGCTGAGAGAAAAACCGCTCGTATGGCGCAGCACATAGAGGTCATGCGCGACCCGAACTTTCGATAGCTCAACCATCCCGTCCACCGGATGGATGACGTCGACGAGCGCGCCAGATTCCCCGAGCGCTCGCACAACGTCGGGCATAAAGCTTCTACTCTTCTGCGAATAATGCGGAAGCAGGAATCCGACGCGCACTCTTCTCATTGCTTACTCTCCATCACGGCAACCAGCTGACTCCCAGCGCTTGGCGCAAGCGCCACAAGCCGTCCGTTTTCAATGCTCACGACGAAATCGCACATCTTCAAAGCGCCTCTGTCCGGACATCCACTGCGCTGGTTGGCTCGTCCAGAATCAAGACCGACGCATCTTTGAGGAAAGCTCGAGCGAGGGAAATGCGCTGACGCTCACCTCCGGAGAGGCACAGGCCCCGTTCACCCACCATGGTCGCGTAACCCTGAGGAATGCGGATCACGAAATCGTGTGCGTTTGCAGCCTTTGCCGCGGCTATGATTTCGACTTCACTCGCGCTTGGCCTGGCGTACGCGATGTTTTCGGCAATACTGGTGGAAAAGAGGACAGGATCCTGAAGAACGATGGCAAACTGGCTGCGCAAGTCGATTAATTTGTACTCGCGCAGGTCTACACCATCGAGCAAGATTTGTCCTTCGGTAGGATCGTAGAAACGAGTCAGGAGATTCACCAACGTGGTTTTGCCCGCGCCCGTCGGCCCCACGATGCCCACGCGCATTCCCGGATCCAATTGAAATGAAACTTGGCTCAGGGCCGGCCGGTTGCTCTGCCCATATCTGAATGAAACGTTCTGGAAAGCAATCTTGCCCGTGGCGCGCACCAGTGAGCGCGGATTGGTTTTCTCTTCGACTTCGGGAACTTCATCGAGCAAAGCGAAGGCCCGCTCGATGTTGGCCAAGTAGGACTGGAGAGCCGCCGAGTTTTTGCCCATGGTTTTTAGGGGATCGTAAAGCTGGGATCACCGAGGGTGATGACGCCTGATTGCACCTGCCGGAATCCCACAAACAGCACCGTAGCCGTTCCTATCGCGGAGGTCAGTCCAACCAGGAAGTTGTACTTTCCCTCCGCCAGCGACAGCTTCAGCCGCGCACGCATACCTTCGAAGCTACGCCGGACGAAACGATGCCTCTCGTCTTCCTCCTTTCCAAATGCTTTCACCACGCGCAGGGCCCCGAGCACTTCCTGCACGACGCCCATCGCGGATTTTTCAAGTTTCTTCACCTCGCGCGACCCGCGGCGCAGGCGGCGCCGGTAGAATTTTGAAATCAAAAAAAGAATGGGCGAGATCAGCAGGGCAACCAGAGCCAGTTGCCAATCGATTTTCATGGTGACATACAGCATTCCAAGCAGCGTGAAAGCGGAACCAATCAGCGGAATGAAGCGTTCAGCCACGACTGCCTGAACCGCGGCCGCGTCGTATTGAACGTTGTACAGCGATTCAGCGGTTCCCTTAACGTCATGATAAGAAAGCGACAAGCGCTGCATCTGGCCGAAAAGGCTAGATCGAAATTCCAGGAGGACTCTTTCGCCGGTGTAGGTCTTCAGGAGTGCTAGCGTTAGTGTCTGAATCTGGGTGAGAATCGTCACGGCAATCAGCAAGCCGACGGCAAAGAGCAACGCTGAGGATGGGGAGAGGCTGAATGCGGCCGGCACGAACGGCCGAATCAAATGAGGAAGGGGCTTGGAGTTGAGGCCGCTGTCCAGCGCTATCTTCAGCGGCAAAGGGACCAGCAAAGCCAGAGGAGTTGCCAGTAAGCTGAGAAGGAAAAGACCAACCAGGTGCGCCCAATAAGGCCGCGCCCACCGAAACAAACGGAGGTAAAGTACAAGGTCGCGATTGGGGCTGGCCTTCCCGGTAGTCGTCATGTGCCCTCGAAGTCCAGCTTGATGAGGGCGCGATGTATCGCACCTACTGCCACGGCGGCGCTCCTAAACGTTATCGCCCCGAACATGACGCTCAATGTGCCGAGGATGCCAGCAGCGTATACGGAGTGGTCCAATAGCGCCCCAAAGCACCCAATCATCAGCAGAAGTGTCGTCCCAGCTCCCGAGATGGAGAACCAAGGCCGGGAGCGAAGCCGCACCATGTACTTGCCTCGCCCGTAGTTCTCCGAGGCCGTAC
Organism: Acidobacteriota bacterium; assembly: GCA_003224515.1. Lineage (GTDB taxonomy): Bacteria > Acidobacteriota > Terriglobia > Acidiferrales > UBA7541 > Acidiferrum. Next base: position 116 of record QHZC01000622.1, on the reverse strand, counting down.
AGACACGTACGCCGCCGAACAAGCCGCCACGTACCTCCAGGTCCCAACTGTCGTATTCACCGCCTCGGCGCACGACCGCGCCACCGGACCGCAGCACCGATTCCAATGACAGGAGT
>QHZC01000621.1 GCA_003224515.1 Acidobacteriota bacterium | reverse complement strand
TTCGCTTGGTTATCACGACGGGGGTGATGCGGCCGTGCAAACAAAAAGAGTGCCATTGCGAGAGCGACGCTGGCCGGGGCAAAGATCCACGGTTGGAACCAGCGACGCTGTACCGCGGCAGCTTCATCGATGCGGGCGCGGATGCTCGGCAAAAGAGAAGCAGGCGCGTCCGCGTTTGCGGTGACGTGAAGCCCGGCATCGGTGGAGGCAAAGAGAGATTGCTCCTGTTCGAATGCCGCACGGCAATCAGCGCAACCGGCGAGGTGCACCCGCAGTTCACCTTGTGGCTCGGCACCACCGGCGGCGACTTCGATCAACGCGTCTCTATAATGTTTGCATGGCATCGCAACTTCTCCGCTAACTGTCTTCGCGCATAGAAAGTTCTGGATTTCACCGTGCCCGCGGAAATACCCAGCATGCCCGCGATTTCATCGATCGTGTGGCCTTCCATAGCTGCAAGCAAAAGGACCAGGCGCAATTTCTCCGGCAACTCCGCGAGGGCGATATCGAGATGCGCCTGGAACTCGTTCGAAGCGGCGAGGTCCTCGGCAGTCGGCGCAGGTGGCTGGTGCTGCGGTTGCGACCAAAGCGTGTCGCGCAGTTCGCGGCGTTTCCCGGCGCGCAAACGGTCGAGCGCTAGACGAAACGTGATTCGAACGAGCCAAGCACGGAAGCGGTTGCGGTCACGCAGGCGATCGAACCGCCGGTAGTGCGCAAGACGCCGCGCGCCACGCGATAGGCGAGCGGGCCGCACTCGGTGAGGCGCTCCTCAAACTCGCGCCTCGTGTCAGCCTGGGCTGCTTCGCGCGCCAGCTCATCCTCCTTGTCATGCGCGACCGCAAAGTGGTCGACCGTGCGACCTGGTTGGATCAGAACCAGCTCCTGCATTTGTTATCGTGCGCGAGACTCGAACGCGCGTCCTCCCGGTACACCTAACCAGACGCCGCCACCTCCGGATTGGTTCAGTGCTAAGTGGCCGTTCCCGATATTCGAAATTAGATGCCCAATTGCCCGAGCAGCTCTTCAAGGTTGGAGTCGTCGACGAGCACTTCTCCGGGTTGCTGGCCCTCCGGTGGGGCCTGGACGGAACCTTCGTCAAAAGCTTGAAAGAGGCGCATCTTGGCGACGGCGTATTCCTCGCTGCTCGAAAGCTGGCGGCCGTTCTGCTTTGCCCAAGCGTCCAATGCCGATTGCATGACGAAGATTTTGAAGGGGAAAGCCGAGCGCCGGTCGGCGGAGACCATGTACGTAAATTCGCCACCGAGACTGCCGTGCCGTTTCGCACGATTCCCTTCGAAGAAGTAGTACTGATAGACATAACCGTCGGCGGCTGAGTAGCTCTTAACGCGGCGTACGGCATCGGGGCGAGGCATGGGCGGATTATTGGAGGCCCGTCGGAAGAAGTCAACGCGGGAATTTGCGCTGAGAGGGGTGTCCAGATTGAGACAGCGCCATACGTCTGATTCCAAATCAGAATGAGGTTTGGCCGAGGTGAAACACAGAGAACCACTCTTGCGATGCACCGGACTGAGGCGTCAGGAAGGCGACAATCTAGTGATTCGAAGCGGTTTCTTACCGGGAGTTTTCTGAGGCCATCTTTCTAATCCACACCCCCTGATTCTTCTTTGTTTCGCTGCCTTTCGCCTGCTTTTGGGAGAATATGCGGTCTCTCTCGTGGAGCAAGGGAAAAAAATCCAGGACAACAACGATTGTGGCCATCGCACGCTCTTACGGAGGGAACGTGGACGATCGGCTGCAGTGCAGGAGGCGCGTCGCTGCCAAGAACGGATCGGTTGCGCTAAGCGGCGTGCGCCGCGGGTGCGGGACGGTGGAGGCGAGCGGGAACTATACCGCACCGCGGGCTCTTCCCTCGTCTGCAAGCACGACGCTGATGGCGCAAAGTGTGGCCGATCCTGCGATACAGATTTCCGCAGCGGTAGCCATCACCAGCGAGACAGATAGGTCAATCGTGGGGAGTGAGCCAGCCGCCACCAAAGAGAAGTCCGGGACCGAGCGAGGCAAGAAAGATTGGCCGACGATCGCCGCGAGGTTGCTTCGAAGCATTCCGCAAAGCTTCATGCAGGGCCGCGCCGCACGTGGAGGAGCCCAGGTTGCCATACGTCTTGGCGATGGGTGGAAAAGTTTCCGGGGAGAAGCTGCATTGTTTTGCGAGAAGAGCTACGAGACGAGGATTTGGCTGGTGCGTCGCAAAACCGCCGACTGATGCTCGCGAGATGCCACTGCGCAGCTCGACAAATGTAAGAACTTTTTCCATTCTGGTGATCGCAGCTCGAGAAAGCGCTTCGCCGTCAAACTGCACGTGGAGGCTGCCATCCTTCTCATCGCTAACCTGTATAACGGCAGCATACTGGCGGGCGCAGCAGAAAAGGAAATCACCGAGGCGATAGCCTTCGCTGGAACCGTTACGAGCGGCGTTTCGAAGGATAAAAGCCCTGGCGCCGTCGCCGAACAAACCTCCAAATTCACAGGCGACCCGGCCGGGCGTGAGCGTGCGGCTGTGGATATCGGCGGTAACCACGAGGATAGTCTTGGCCCGGCCCGAACCGATGAGCGATTGCGCAACAGCAAAGGCATTGAGCAAACCGAGGCAAGCGCCGCCGACGTCCAGGGCGCCGCAATTTTCGCCGACCAGCAAACGCGAATGAAGCACCGCCGAGAGTGAAGGGTAATCGTGATGCGTTTCGCTGGTGGCAACGATCCAATCCAACTCTTGCGCTCCGCGGGAGGCCGCGCGCAACGCTCCTTCCGCCGCTCTTGCGCCGAGCGCCGGTTCGTTTTCACCTTCGGCGGCGTAAGCGAGAGATTCAATGCCGGCGCGGCTGCGCAGCTTTCCGGCGGGCATGCCGAAGGCGCGGTCAACTTCCTCGGAAGGAATGACATGCGAACCCGCCACGGCTGCGGAGGAAATGACCGAGACCTTGGCCGTGTTCGTCAGTTGCGGTTCTCGGTCTCCTGCAGGCCGTTGGGTCATCCCAGTTCCTCTATTCCCCGGAGCCGTTCGATTGCACAGAGCCCGTTCCCTATCTTCGCATCAGACTTTGACAACTTTCTAGCGAAACAAGCCAGCCCAGAAAAAA
>QHZC01000117.1:4754-10096 GCA_003224515.1 Acidobacteriota bacterium | reverse complement strand
TTCCATTCCATCAAATTCGCCAGCCGCTTGACCTCCTCCGCCGCATCCCCGCGAACCTGCCCGACAAAACCCGCGGCCACCGCGCACACAAGCCCCAACAGTAGTAAAGGTTTCTTTTTCATCGCAGCAGCGGCCCCCTTTCCCGGACAAACCGCCATGACTCCGCGCAACCCACCGAAGAGACCGGACCAACATCCGGCTCCGTAGGAATCCTCGCCGCTTGCGGCGGGGAGCATGTCAATTTGTGTCGCCAGCGGAGAGGGACGGTTGACCGCTATAATGGGCTCCCAATTCAAAAGGAGCCGCTCTCATGCACTACCGCCGGTTTGGCCGCACTGGTTGGAACGTCAGTGAAATTGGTTACGGCATGTGGGGACTCGCCGGATGGACCGGCTCTGACGACGCCGAATCGCTCGACGCCCTGCAGCGCGCCGTCGATCTGGGCTGCAATTTCTTTGACACCGCATGGGCCTACGGCGACGGCCGCAGCGAACAGATCCTCGGAAAAGTCCTCCGCGCCAACGCCGGCAAGAAACTTTACCTGGCCACGAAAATTCCGCCCAAAAATCGCAAATGGCCCAGCCGCCGTGATTTCATGCTCGACGATTGCTATCCCTCAGACCACATCGAAGAGTACGTCAACAAGAGTCTCGCCAATCTTGGCGTCGAAAAACTCGACCTCATCCAGTTTCATACCTGGGAAGACCGCTGGCTCAACGACGAACGCCTCCCGCGCGCCGTGGAAAAGCTGCGCGGCAGCGGCAAAGCCGAAGCCGTCGGCGTCAGTGTCAATCGTTGGGAGCCATGCAACGGCATTCGCGCCGTGCTCGAAGGCGTCGCCGACGCCGTCCAGGTCATCTACAACATCTTCGACCAGAATCCCGAGGACGCGCTCTTCCCCATCTGCCGCATGAAAGATGTCGCCGTGATCGCCCGCGTGCCGTTCGACGAAGGCACGCTCACCGGCACACTCACCGTCGATAGCACCTGGCCGAAAGGTGATTGGCGCAACACTTACTTTGTCCCGGAAAATTTGAAAAACAGCGTCGCCCACGCCGAAGCGCTCCGGCCGCTCGTTCCCGCGGGCAACTCCATGGCGCAGATGGCTCTGCGTTTCATCCTCAGCAATCCCGATGTCAGCACCATCATCCCCGGAATGCGCAAGCGCCGCAACGTCGAAACCAACATCGCCGCCGGCGACCAGGGCCCCCTCCCCGCCGCCCTCCACAAACAGCTCCGCGCTCACCGCTGGGACCGCAACCCAACGAGTTGGAGCCAATAGCATGCTGGTGTTTGGAAGGAACAAATTACGCCGTTTGTTTCAGGGCGCGTTCGACCAGCGTCAAGCAACGCTCGGCTTGCTCGCGCAGCAATTCGTCACGATCGCCGCGATCCCGCTGCATGCTGTGGAGTTCATCCGCAATCGCCAGCGCCGCCAGCACCGCGACTTTCTGCGTGTCCACCGTCTTGGTAACATCGGCGATCTCATGCATCTTATCGTCCACGTACTTCGCGAGCTTCTGCACGTACTTCCCCTCCAGTTCTCCTTGGATGGAGTACGTTTGCCCGAAAATCTGCACTTTCACGGGGGCGCTCATGATTCAGGATTGTAGCGCAGGACCAAGCCTTGCGGAATGTTTCTTCAGCTGGCGCGGAGCTGCGCGCCAAGATTTTTTTCGAGACTGGAAATGATTTTGCCGCTGAAATCACTGATCTGCGCGTCGGTCAGCGTCGCTTCGCGGCTCTGAAACGTTACGCGCACGAGCAGCGAATATTTTCCCGCAGGAACGTTTTTGCCGCGAAAAAGATCCGTTGCTTCGATCGAATGGATTTCGCCGATACCCAGCGATTGAATCGTTTTCGTCACCTGGGAAAACTTCGTGCCTTCGGAGAGCAGCAATGAGAAATCACGCTCGACAACGGGAAACCGCGGCAGCGGCTGGTAACGGCGCGCTTCCTTTGCCGCCTGCATCGCCGCGTAAAGCGGATCGAGTTCCAATTCAGCCAAAAAAACATCCTGACGAAGTTTCCATTTTTCCGCGAGGCGTCGCCGAAGCTGGCCCGCAACTCCGAGTGAAGAGAGATTTCTCGCTGCGCTGGAAATGATGGTGTTCAGATGGAGGGAGCCGCGGCGCGCCGCGTGAAGCCACCCCGTGGCCCCATCTTCCCAGCGGAAACCTCCGCAGAGTTCGCCAATTGCATCGAGATCGCCTTTGAGATCGGCGAAAGAAAAATCGCGGGCGGCATCGTAAAGACCTTTTTCGCGCGCTTCGCCGGTCGCGCCAATGGTAAGCACACGCGTCTCAACCGATGCACTTCCGTTCAAGCGATAGTGGCGGCCGATTTCAAAGAGCCGGGCATTGCGCTGGCCGTGATTCAAATTCCATTCCAGCGCGCCGGCCATGGTCACAATTCCGGTCGAGCGCAGGACGCCGGCTTCTTCCGAGAGTGGATTCGAAAGACGAGCCGGCGTGACACCTTCCGGGCGAAATAGGGCGTCACGTTCTTCCGCGACGTGGGGAATCGAGAGAATCTCACGGTAGCCGAGGCCGATGAGCCGTTCGCGCAAACGCGCTTCCGCTTCGTAGTGCGGCAGCCGCGCCGCGCCTTGCCGCGCGGCGGGCAAACGCGGCGGAAATTGTTCGAGGCCGTAAATGCGCGCGATTTCTTCGATCAAATCAATTTCGCGCTCGACTTCGGCGCGCCAGGAAGGTTGTGTGCATTCCCACGCGGCGAGAAGTGAGCCTTCCGCGCCACGGTTTTGATCGATTCGAACGGGCGCGAAGCCGAGCGCGCCGAGACCGCCTTCAATTTGCTTGTCCGCGACGTCCGCGCCCATCACCCGAAGAATTTCCGCGCGGGTCACGCGAATTTTTTTCGGCGCGCGCTTCCCGGGATAAACGTCAACAACACCCGAAAGAAGTTCGCCGCCTGCAAGCTGCAAAATTAATTCCGCGGCGCGCCGGGAGGCTAACTCGGCCATTTCCGGATCGGCGCCGCGGCCAAAACGCGTGGATGCTTCGGTGTGCAATTTCAGAAAGCGCGTGGCGTGGCGAATGGCGACCGGTTCGAACCAGGCGCATTCAATCAAGACATTTTTCGTGGAAAACGAAATTTCAGTTTCCGCGCCGCCCATGATTCCGCCGATGCCGACGGGGCGCGATCCGTCGCCATCGCAGATCATGCAGATGCCGGAATCGAACTGGCGCCCTTGGTCAGGGGCGAGCGGCCGCTCCACGCCGTCGAGGGTTCTCATTTTTTCGCCGGGCTTTGCGCGGCGCACCACGATTTTGTGATCGCGAACCTTATCGTAATCGAAGGTGTGCAGGGCGTGGCCGAGTTCGAGCATCACGTAATTCGAAATGTCCACGACATTGCTGATGCTGGCGACGCCGGAAGCTTCGAGGCGGTCTTTCATCCATTTTGGGGACGGCTGAATTTTCACATTTCGAATCACCCGCGCGGTGAAACGGCCGCAGAGTTCCGGGGATTGAATTTCGACCTTAACGGCCTCGCTCGCTTTCGACCCACCCTCCGCGGGCTTGGGCGAAAGGTGTTTCAGAGGCAGCTTGTAAATTGCGGCGACTTCGCGGGCGATTCCATAGTGGCCGAGACAATCGGGGCGATTCGAACTAACTTCGGCCTCCATCACCGCGCCATGCGGACCGTTTTCCACGCCGCCGATGTTCGTACCGGAGAGCGCGAGACGCGAGGCGAGCTCCCGCGGCGGCGCGGCAACCTCGACGAAATCTTTCAGCCAGTTGTAAACCACCTTCATTCGGTCAGTCCCTGTTCGCCTGTAGTCGTCCAAGATAGATGCGCGTGAAGTATTCCATGCGCACGCTGCCGTGGTGTTGATGCGCGCGAAAAATCCGCTCCAGCTCGGCCATCATAGGAGCGTAGTTCGGATGACCATCCCGAGGAGCGAAAGAGCTGCTGCGCAGACGCCCGCGAAATCCCTCCCAATCCAGAATCTGGTGGTTCGGCAAATCGCACCCGGAGAAAACACCGGCATCGAAAAAACTGCGAATATCCGCGTTTTCCGGATAGGAATCCTTGACCCTCTTGTAGTCAATGCCGAAGCGCTCAAGCAAACCTTCGTACTCGCGGGTGAGCTGCGCTTCTTCCATGCGGCGGTCATTCCAGAGGATCACGACCCATCCGCCGGGTCTAAGGATGCGCGCAAATTCGCGGCGCGCGGATTTGGGTTCGAACCAGTGGAAAGCCTGGGCCGCCGTGACGAAATCGATTGTCGCATCCCCTAGCGTTGTGGCTTCGGCGGAGCCGGCGACGCTGATGAATTCCCGGAAGCTGCGCAAGAATTCTTCGCCGGCCCGGCGCATTTCAGAGTTGGGCTCGACGCCGAAAACGCGATTGCCGTTTTTTAAAAAGAGTTCACCCAAAATACCTGTGCCCGAGCCGATGTCGGCGACGACGTGGCCAGGGAGCAGGCCGCACTCCGTGCGCAGAACATCGAGCACCGCCGGGGGATAGCCGGGGCGGTAGCGGACGTAATCCGCGACGCGATTGGAAAAACGCTGTTTGGCGTCGGCGAAAGTCACAGTCCTCCTAATTCAATGAAAGCATTCGTCGTCATCAACGACCCATAGTGCTTCGATCGGCTCCAAGCTTCGGGGACAAAGTCGCGTCAAAACCTAGAGCCGGACTCCCTTACACCTGCTTCCTATGGGAACTGGCAGAGGAAGCGCACGTCGTTCTGGAAAAAGACCTGAATATCGTCGATGCCGTATTTCAACATGGCCAGGCGGTCGATGCCGATGCCGAAGGCGAAGCCGCTGACTCTTTTAGCGTCGTAGTTCACGAAGCCGTAGACCGTGGGATCGACCATGCCCGCGCCAAAGAGTTCAATCCAGGCTGCGCCCTTGCATTTTGAACAGGTTCCCCCGCTGGCTGCCGTTCCCGTCCCGCCGCAGAAGGGGCAGGAAACGTCGAATTCGACGGAGGGTTCGGTGAACGGGAAATAGCTGGGCCGGAAGCGCGTTTTCACGCTGGGACCAAAAAACTGTTTCACGAAATATTCGATGGTGCCGGCGAAGTCGCAAAAGGTGATGTCCGTGTCAACGGCCAGGCCTTCGACCTGATGAAAAATGAAGGAGTGCGTCGCGTCGGGATTGTCGCGACGATAGACCTTGCCGGGAACGATGACGCGGACGGGCGGCTTCTGCTTTTCCATGGTGCGAATCTGCATGGGCGAAGTGTGGGTGCGAAGAAGCAGCGGTTCGGGGGCGCCCTTGGGCAAGTCGAGATAAAAGGTGTCCATGTCGTCACGGACGGGATGAAATTCGGGAATGTTGAGGGCTTCGAAATTGTAATAGGGCGTT
>QHZC01000117.1:0-4600 GCA_003224515.1 Acidobacteriota bacterium | reverse complement strand
TTGCGACTCGACATGCGCGCGCAGTTCGTTTAGAGCGGCGCCGACAGCGCGTTTTAATTCGACGCTGGCGGGTTTCAGCCAATTGTCCGTGATTTCGGTGAGCACGCCGGATTTGCGGCCGAGCCAGGCATCCCGAAATTGCTTCCAGGATGATTCGTCATGGGCGCAGGCGCAATCCACGTCGAAGCGTCCACGAAGGTCAGCGAAGAGCGCGGAGAGTTCCTCGGGCCGGGTGATGCCGAGATGGGCGAGGGGCTTGGCCGTTTTGTTTTCGAGTTCCGTCATCGCGTTTGAAGGTGAACATCGCAGGGCACGATGCATCATGCCCCCTTCGGAAGAACGTATCATGCGTCGTGAAAAGCCAAGACGCAACGAACGGAGAGGCCCTGGGGCCTCGCTCGAGCTAAACAAGCCCCGCCCCCCACACAAAAAAAGAGAGACTCGCCGCCAAGGACGCCTGGAGCTACGCCCTTTTCGCCTTGGCTGGCGGCGGAGCGGCTGCTTTCGCTGTGGCCACGAGTGAAGTGAACGCCGCGGCGTCCTTCACCGCAATGTCGGCGAGCACCTTGCGGTCGAGCGAGACGCCGGCGGCTTTGAGGCCGTGAATCAACTGGCCGTAGGTCAGGCCGTTCAGGCGGGCGGCGGCGCCGACACGCTGAATCCATAGGCGGCGATACTGCCGCTTTTTGACGCGGCGGTCGCGCTTGGCGTAACGATCGGCGCGATTCGCGGCTTCCTGTGCGGATTGGTAGAGCTTGCTCTTGGTGAGGAAAAAGCCTTTTGTCCTCTTGAGGTACTTCTTGCGCCGGGCCCGGCGCTTCGTGCCGCGTTTTACGCGAGCCATGGGGATTCTCCTTCGGTTTTGTCTAAGCCGATGTTGGAGGAGTTGCCGTTTCTTCGTGACCGGTCTCGAGACCGGTCTACAAAGAAACAACCTCAGTCTTCTCAAAACCGCGGCCAAATGCTCTCAGGGAGACAAACAGGGTGCAAGAATGCCCCGTACCGCAACGGGTTTGTCTCCCGGTTGATGCCTTTGCTCTTCGCGGAACCATTGCGGCGCCGCAAAAGAAGGGCGAACTGAAGTGCGCCCCTACAAAGCGCGAACCACATCGCTGTTCGCGGCGGATCGGCCGCCGGCACCCGTGAAGCGCTGCCCGGCACGATTTGCGAGGCTTGCGCCCCGCGAGACAACCTACAACCGGTCCTTCGCAGATGCGAAGCTCAACGTGGAACACATGCGATTAAAGCTACGCTCAGATCCTGCGGTCCGACAAAAGGCGCCGAACCTCACGATGACGAACTCTCAAAATGGAGGCGCGGCGGAAAGCCGAGCCCCGTAAAAGCGTTTCCTTAGCCGTAGGGCAGCATCTGCTTGACGCTGGCCACGTCCGCTTTATTCACCAGCGTGAGCTTCTTCAGCTTGCGCATGCGCCCGGGCGCTTTGGTGCCCATCAAGTGGCGCTTGCCGGAGTGCATGCGCTTGATCTTGCCGTTGGCAGTGATCTTGAAGCGTTTTCTGGCGCCGCGGTGGGTCTTTAATTTCAGTTTTGGCTTTGATCTATTCCTCGGCATTGCTGGAAATCCTCTCTTCAACCGGCAGGCCCTTTTGGCTTCGCCCAGGGTAAACCCCCGCCCCCACAAAAACATGGTTGCGCGCCTGATGGCGCTGGTTACTGCGACTGTTGAGCGCTGGATGACGGCTGTCCCGCGGGCTTGGCGACGCTCACGCCTTTTTTCGGCGCCAGCAAAGCCACAAGGACGTTACCTTCCATGCGCGGCATGGTCTCGATCTGGCCCTGGTCGCCGATCTCCATCAGCAAGCGGTTCATCTTGGCGCGCCCGACTTCCTGATGGGCCATTTCGCGCCCGCGATGAAAAATCATCGCGCGCACTTTGTGGCCTTCGCCGAGGAACCGGATAATCTGGTTCTTGCGAACCTGATAATCGTGTTCCGCGGTGGCGGGCCGAAACTTTACTTCCTTCAACTGCGAGCCGCGGCTGCTCTTGCGCTGCTCGTGGGCCTTTTTGTTTGCCTGGTAGAGATATTTGCCGTAGTCGGTGATCTTGCAAACAGGGGGATCGGCCGTGGGCGAAATTTCCACGAGGTCGAGCCCCTTTTCCTTTGCCAGCTTTACGGCTTCAAACGGCTGCATGACGCCGAGCTGGCCGCCCTCTTCATCAATCACCCGGATCTCGCGCGCCCTTATTCGTTCGTTAACGCGAATACGGTCGCTCTGCCGGAAGTTCCGTTCTGCGATAAGTCCCCCTCAAGCACTTTGCTATTCGTGGGCACGAAGCGAGAACCTGCTTTCCCCGGTACTTCCAGGGGCTGGCCCCATTCGAGACCCCACTCATCACCGCGAAGCGACGAACCCACCCCACACCGCTAAAAACGACTGCGGACGGGCCTCAAAGTATAACACGTGCCAGCGGTTGCGCGGCAAGAGGCAAAAACTGGCTTTAAACTGGCTTAGCTAGAAATTATGGATTGCTGGAGATCCCGCAAGAATCGAGGCGAGAAGCTCAGGTGCTCAGCCCAAAGTCGCCCTTGGGTCCGCTGATAAGCGCGCGGAGCCGTGCTTTGTCACTTCGCTGGACGGGGAGGTTGAGTCCGATGCGCTTGAAGGCCAGGGAAAGTTCCTCCGGATCCGCGCTCATGATTTCAAAATACTCCAGGCGGCAACGTGCGGGAGCATCTTTGGAAGGGTGGACGGAGTCTGCGCTCCATTCGATGAAGAAAGGAAGGAGACCGTGGCGGTCGTCGGCGAGACTGACGGTTTTCCAGGTGAGGACGCGGCCATCCGGACGCTTTCTGGAGCCGTCGTCCGGGCCCTTAAATTCGAGTTTGTTTTCGCCGAGCAGCTTGGCAACGGCAGCGATGTCCGGAGGATGGACGGCCCAGCCGATGAGGCGTGGGTCGGTCATTTGGCGGATTTGCGGGTAACGCACGATTTGCTTCTGCGTCGGGTCCGGCGCCATGATTTCCAGGTAGCGCCGCTCGCCGAGCGAAAGCAGTGCGTTGCACGTGCCGCGGCCGGGATGCACTCCGCCGATCGCTGGGCGGACGCCGAGGCTCTCTTCGATCAGTTCAATCCCGCGGTCGAGATCGTTGCAGCCCAGAATGATGTGATCGAGCAGCGCGGGCACGTCATCCTCGTCCGCGTCTTCCGCGCTCGCGGCCCACGAAATCCCAGGAGCCGCAAAAGCCCCGCCGGCTAGCGCGAGAAAATTACGGCGAGAAAAAAATGGTGCCATTCGTCTTCTCCAATACAACGCGCGCAGTTGCCCGGCTACAGTGAAATCTCCGCCGTGCGCCGGCCGCGTTTGCTCAAGTAGTGATGCCAGAACAGGCGGGCGGCGACGGCGCGCCAGGGGCGCCACGGCGCTGACATTTTTTCGAGGCGTTCGGGCGAAGGGCGCTGGCGAAGGCGTTTTACTTCCTCGACTGCGGTGGCCAATGCCAGATCGCCGGTCGGCCAGATATCCGGACGTCTAAGCGCGCTCAATAGATAGATGTCGGCAGTCCATTTACCGATGCCTTTGAATGTCACCAGCATTTTGCGCGCGGCATCATCATGAAGATCATTGAGATAGCGAAGATCGAAGTGGTGTCGGGCCAAAGAATTGGCGAGAAGCCGCGTATAGAGAGTTTTCTGGCGGCTGAAGCCGATGCACTTGAGTTCCGAGTCGCTGAGTTTCAAGAAATTGCATGGCGTGAGCGGGCGGACGGCATCCTTGAGTCGATCGAAAGCGGCTTTCGCGGATGCCAGGGAAACTTGCTGCTCGAGCATGATGTAGACGAGTGTCGGGAAACCGGGTTCGCGAACCCACAACGGAGGAGGCCCGTACTTCTCGACGACTTCCCCGAGATGGGCGTCGCTCTTCGCCAGGAGACGCACGCTTTGAGCGAAGACGTTTTCGTTCAAAATGACTTGTGAGTTTTGCACGGAAGGATAGAATTCGTGACCATCATTCAGCTTGTGGCGCGGGAATCGACTTCGCCCTGGAGCATGTCGACGAGTTCGGCGAGGGGCTTGGGGCCGAGGTCGCCTTTGCTGCGATGGCGGACGGAGACGGTGCCGGCTTCGGCTTCCTTGGGGCCGACCACGAGCATGTAAGGGATTTTCTGCAACTGTGCGTCGCGGATTTTTGCGGGCAGCTTTTCGTTGCGGTCGTCAAGATGAACGCGCAGGTTGTGGCGCTTCAGAGTTTCGGTAACGTGCTTGGCGTAATCGGCCACTTTTTCGCTGACCGGGCAGACTTCCAGCTGCACCGGCGCGAGCCATAGCGGGAAAGCGCCCGCGTAATGCTCGATCAAGATGCCGAAAAAGCGTTCGACGGAGCCGAGCAGTGCGCGGTGCACCATGAGCGGCTGATGCTTGGCGCCGTCGTCGGCGACGTATTGCAGCCCGAAGCGCGCGGGGAGGTTGAAATCGAACTGCACCGTGGTGAGCTGCCAGGAACGGCCGATGGCGTCGATGAGTTTGACGTCGATTTTTGGGCCGTAGAAGGCGGCTTCGCCTTCCATCTTTTTGTACGGGATGTTCATTCGCTTCATGGTGTCAGCAAGAGCGGCGGTGGCGCGATGCCAGTCTTCGGG
>QHZC01000118.1:9170-10447 GCA_003224515.1 Acidobacteriota bacterium | reverse complement strand
AAGCGCAAGCCGAGCGATACGAAAAGGAAGCGCTCTACCGGTTGGTTCAGACGGGCGAGTCCGGAGCTTTGCCTGGAGTGTTCGAAAATAAATTGATCCAGGACTTGAGCGAGCGCCTGGCGGACCTCAAGCGTGAGCATGCTCAGTTGTCGACGACATTTAATCCAGATTATCCCCGTGTGAAGGAAATTCAGAGCCAAATTGATGAAATCGCGGCCTCGCTTCGGGAGGAGCGCCAGCGTGCGGCCGACAGGATTGTCAACGATTATTCAGCTGCGGTGCGCCGCGAGAACCTGTTTCAGCAGGCACTGGGCGACCAGCAGAAACAGGTAAACCTTATCGCCGAAAAATCAGTCCAGTACAACATTCTAAAGCGCGAAGTGGACACAAACAAACAGCTCTACGAAGGCCTGCTGCTGCAGTTAAAGGAAGCCGGAGTCTCCGCGAGTCTAAAGGCTAGCAACATCCGCTTCGTCGATTCCGCTCAACCGCCAGCGAAACCCGTTAAGCCGAAAACGCTCCTGAATCTGGCTGTGGCTATGTTTCTCGGATTAGGTCTCGGTATCTGCACGGCGCTCTTCCAGGAGCGCATGGACGACACGCTCAAAGGCGATGACGACGTCGAGCGGCTGATTGGCCTTCCTTCTCTGGCCCTCATTCCAGTTGTGCCTCCCTCAAATGGCGACCAGCGTGGCATTCATAGATTCCTCCCAAGGGATAAAGCTCTCGTGTTCAAAGAGAATGGAGCTAGCCAGAACTTGCGCTCTTTCTGGCACCGCATTGATCGGGACGGAACGCAACATGCCCCCCTCGTCGAAGCGTTCCGTAGTCTCCGTACCTCAGTTTTGCTCTCGACTCCGGACCGGCCGCCGAGCTCGCTTTTGGTTACGAGCACGCTGCCTGCTGAGGGCAAAACCACTGTCGCGTCCAACCTGGCGATTTCGCTGGCACAGCTTGGCCACAGAGTCTTGCTTTTGGACGCGGATTTGCGGTTCCCCTCTCTACACAAATTGTTCGGAACCAGTGGAAGCCTGGGCTTGGTCAGCTACCTTACCGGCCAGCAGGATTGGCGCGCCGTGGTGCGTCCCTCCGGGTCGCGTGGCCTTGATCTCTTGGTTTGTGGCCCCGTGCCACCGAATCCGTCCGAGCTTCTTTCTTCCCAGAGCATGGGTGCGCTGATCCTGTCCGCGAGCGCAGAGTACAGCTTTATAATCCTTGATTCTTCCCCTATGCTTGCCCTGGCCGATAGCCGTATCCTCGCCCCGCTGGTAAATGGG